>NZ_JAAHHM010000031.1:0-69981 GCF_010692445.1 Moorena sp. SIO3E8
TGCCATCAAAATATCTTAACACAAACCAGGTGAATGATAACTGTTAATTTACATAAACCCTGTCCCGGCTATCATCCCGACACCAAATCAAAGATTATGGTGCGGGGCTTCTCGCCGGGGTAGCTAAACCATGGAAATTCATGACACAGCCCAACAGTCGGTTTATGAACGAGGCCATTGCTCTATCTGTGATCAGCGTTAGGTCTGGAAAGGGAGGTCCGTTTGGAGCAGTGGTTGTCAAGGATGGAGAGATTATTGCCAAAGCTCATAATCAAGTCACCTCCACGAATGATCCTACGGCACATGCTGAAATTGTAGCTATCCGTGATGCCTGCAAGGTCTTACAAACTTTTCAACTGACCGGTTGCGAACTCTATACTAGCTGTGAGCCATGCCCAATGTGCCTTGGGGCGATCTACTGGGCTAGGCTGGACAAGGTTTACTATGCCAATACTAAAGCTGATGCGGCTCAAATTGGATTTGATGACCAATTCATTTACGAGGAATTGGACTTGCCCATAAGCGATCGCAAACTTCCAATAATTCAATTGATGCGGGATGAAGCCTTAAGAGCTTTCCAAGAATGGCAAGATAAAACCGATAAGGTAGAGTATTAGTGACATCCTCCTACACCAAATCAAAGATTATGGTGATCGCTTCCAATGAATCACTTCTTCGGCTTCCTGGTTGTTCTCTTACGAGCTTTCGACACTTGCCGGTGCAATTCCCAAAGATGGACCCTCTGCAGGGGTAACTATGGTAACAGCGATCGCATCCCTGTTGATGAATCAATCGGTACGCACGGATACTGCCATGACGGGAGAAATAAACCTCAGTGGTGAAGTACTGCCCATTGGTGGAGTGCGAGAAAAGGTGTTAGCAGCGCACCGGTCTGGTATCACACGAGTGCTATTACCGCAACAGAATCAGAAAGACCTAGTTGACGTGCCGGACGATGTGCGTAACCAAATGGAATTTATTTTATGCGATCGCATTGAACAAGTGTTGGAGAATGCCCTACTCCACCAACAGGAAGTCAAATCTCAGCAAGATGCACGGGATGGTCATCACAGGATAACTAAACTGTTTCAGATGTTTAGTAATTGAATTAAAGCGATCGCTTACTCCAAGTATCGAACGATTCACGGCTCTACAAGAACAAGTAGCGCGCGCAACAGGTTTCGACTAATGCTGCTGTGGAAAGATTAGACCGAATCTTGGATGATCTGATTCGAGGCCATGGAAAACCAGAAAAGCGATCAGGTAAAAGGTAATTTTGTCAACCCCCTAGCAATTAGATATCTACTCCTATTTATTACCTACCTAGAAACAAATAGAGATTGCTGGTTGAGGTGGAGTCTAGGCTATGGGGTTTAGGGAAATTCAAGGGCGATTTCATATTTCTTTACAAACTGTTACGGATTAAGTCAATCGCCCCCAAAAAAATGTGGAGTATAGGCTGTGAGGTTTAGGGGAATTCACAGGGTAAACGCATCTAAATTTGTATCAAAATTAACAGTTAAAAATTAAACAATAGTATCAAAAATCTAGAATTCCCCGGTTGATTCGAATAGGAGCGCCACTTATTATCAATTATTGGCTGTGTTATCCAAGGTCGATTTGAGAGTACTCTACATTCTGGTTTCGTACGGAAATCCGACTTTGATTCTTGTTTAAAGTCAGCGGAAAATTTGTTGACTTTGAACAAAAAAAACTGCTTTTAGGATGGGATTTATTCGAATTTCACAAAAAATTGAGTTAATCATTTTTTTTTCTGTTACCATTTATACCAAATAAGATGCGTTTACCCTGGGGGAATTCAAGGGCTATTTCATATTTCTTTACAAACTCTACCGAATGTAAGTGAATCGTCCCCAAAAAATTTAGATAATATTAAATTTAATAGCTAGGGATTGGTAGATAAAGTAAACTACAGCTATTCAAAGACTATGGTGCCACTATCTTACTAGATGATTGACGAACATTACTCACTACAAGTTACCATTGACAATTCTAACCAATGCTTGGCTTTGAGTTGGTCAAAGATGCTCCGACAACTCTCAAAGCACTTAACTAATTAAGTGATAAATTAAATTATCAAAAGTCAACCCTCAACAGTAATAAATCAACCATGGATAATCGTTGCATGATTCCCGTAGTTAGGTCTCCCAAAGACTACCAAGCTTATCGTATTAGTCCCCAGGATAAAAATCGCTTAGCCATTGTCTTCGATCCAGACAGTGCTAATGCTTCAATAACATTTTGTGTAGAGATTTTTGAGCCAGGAGGAAAGACTCCGCTCCATTATCATCAAATTGGAGTAGAAATGTTCTATATCCTCAAGGGTCAAGGATTAGCCAGCTGCGATGGCAAAATCGTTCAGCTGCGGACTGGAGATACTTTATTAGTTCCGCCTACAGGAATTCATGAAATTAGAAATACTGGCACTGAGCGTTTGTATACCCTGTGCTGGATGGTGCCTAATGAGGACTTTGCTGAACTAGTTCGCAGTGGTACACCCGTTGAATTCGATCAAGAGGATATGAGAGTGCTTGGGGGTCAAGATGTGTTGGTAGCTTGTTGAAGAATTTAATAGCTAGATATCTGGGACTGTTAATCACTTGACAGCAATCAGCAATCAGCAATCAGCAATCAGCAATCAGCTATCAGAATATGATTAGATGGGCTTTTGCCCAGACTTTCAATTATCATTAATTTCGAACTATTAGGCGCGCACCTATATCGAATTTAATTCTTAATGGGTCAAGCGCACCTTTAAATTCTCTCCTTAGAGGTTTATTTTAGCATGATAGCTGACAGCTGTTCGCGTAGCGTGAGCTTTTAGCTCACGGCTGACAGCTGTTCGCGTAGCGTGCGCGTAGCGCATATGCTTACAACAGGACTTACGGAAAACTGGACTCCAAACGTGGTGATAGTGTAGGGTTCGTTAATAAAGCACCTTACTACTAGAAGTAGAGTTACTGCGTAAGTCCTGTTGATGAAAAAAAGCTTTTACCTAGGAGTTAGTATTTTTACCCTATGCTGGCTCCTTTCATTTTTTCCAGCATTACTCCCTGAAAATTTACCACCAACTGCTGTGATAATGCTAGGAGCAACGCTTCTCATGGCAGTTTTTTGGATTGCTGAAACTATCCCGATTGCCGCCACCTCGATAATTCCCTTGGGTTTATTTCCCTTTTTAGGAATTGTTTCTGCTGAAGAGGTTGCTTCCGCCTATGCTTCTGATGTAGTATTGTTATTGATGGCAGTTTTTTTTATTGCTAAAGCGGTTGAAAAATATAACCTACATCAGCGGATTGCTTTCCAGATTATTAGCATTGTTGGTACCCAACCGACCAGGTTAATTTTGGGGTTTATGCTAGCAACAGCAGTATTGTCGATGTGGATATCGAATACAGCTATAACCTTGATGATGCTGCCAATCGCTATTTCTATTATCGAAGAAACGGCTCTTGCCAATCCCAATATTGATGTAGGTAAAACTCTGGGAACTTCGCTAATGCTGGGAATTGCCTACGCCGCTAATATTGGTGGGATTGGAACTCCGATCGGGGCTCCACCTAACCTGATATTTCTGGCACAATTAAAAGAAAACTTTCCAGACAATACCGCCATTACATTTTATCAATGGATGATGGTGGGAGTGCCAGCTGTTTTGATATTTATCTTTTTAACTTGGATATATTTAACTAAAATTACAGTCAAGCTTGATAATAACAGTTTATCGTCATACTATTTTAATAGTCCAGACAAAGAAGTCCAGAAACTGGGTAAAATGTCTCAGGGAGAAAAATACGTTGCTATTTTATTTGGGTTAACAGTATTGTTGTGGATTTTTAGGGCAGATATCACCATCGGTTCCTTTACATTAACTGGTTGGGCAAGCTATCTGGGGGTGGCTAACTTTGTTCATGATTCCAGTGTGGCTGCCCTAATTGCTGTGATCATGTTTATACTTCCTGTGAAAACAGAGACGGGGGATAAAATCAACCTCCTAGACTGGGAAACCGCTGTAAAAATTCCTTGGGGAATATTGCTGCTATTTGGTGGTGGAATTGCAATTTCTAAAGGGTTTGCTGCGTCAGGATTGTCTCAATTCCTAGGGGATAATTTACAAATCGGATTGCAGGGAATTTCAACGGTTTTGATGGTGGTTTGCATCTGTCTATTTATGACATTTTTAACAGAAGTGACCTCGAATACAGCAACCACAGCTCTGATCATGCCTATCTTAGCTACTGCTGCACCGATTATAAATGTCTCACCTGCTTTGTTGATGTGGCCCGCCGCAATTTCTGCTTCCTTCGCCTTTATGCTGCCAGTCGCAACTCCTCCCAATGCAATTGTTTACTCTCAGGAATATTTTCCAATTTCTACCATGGTTAAGGTAGGATTATTTTTAAATATAGTGGGGGTGATTCTAGTAAGTTTGTTGATGAATTTTGTAGCTATCCCTATGTTGGGATGAGTAGAGGTTACAAGTTGTTCGCGTAGCGTGGCCTTTTGGCCAAGGTTAGAAGGTTGAAAGTTGGAAGGTTGAAGGTTGGAAGGTTGAAGGTTGGAAGGTTGAAGGTTGGAAGGTTGAAGGTTGGAAGGTTGAAGGTTGGAAGGTTGAAGGTTGGAAGGTTGAAGGTTAATCAAGAAACGGCATCAATGGTAACACGGGATGGAGTGCGGCTGGATGCGGATATCTACCGTCCCGATAGTGCTGGTGAGTTTCCGGTGTTGCTGATGCGGCAACCCTATGGAAGAGCGATCGCATCTACGGTAGTCTATGGTCATCCCACTTGGTATGCTGCCCAGGGTTACATTGTGGTGATTCAAGATGTCAGGGGGAGGGGGAGTTCAGAAGGTAAGTTTGATTTGTTTGCCCACGAAGTCGAAGATGGCTTTGATAGTGTTAACTGGGCAGCCAGTTTACCCGGTAGCACTGGGGATGTCGGCATGTACGGCTTTTCCTATCAGGGGATGACTCAACTGTACGCTGCTGCAAGCTATCCCACGGCTCTGAAAACGATCTGTCCAGCGATGATTGGCTATGACTTATACAGCGATTGGGCCTATGAGGGAGGAGCGTTTTGTTTACAAGCTAATCTGGGTTGGGCGATACAATTAGCAACAGAAACGGCACGATTGCGGTCAGACGAGCAAGCCTATCAACTGCTGTATGCAGCATCTCGGAATTTACCCCTGTATGACCCAATTCCGGCTCGCCCTCAAATTCTCCAAGACTTAGCACCAGACTCCTTTTATCACGACTGGTTAGACCATCCTCACCCAGATGAATACTGGGAAAAACTATCTCCCAAGGGAATGATGCAGGATGTAGACATGCCCATGTTACACATTGGCGGATGGTTTGACCCATTTTTGCGAGGGACACTTCATTTATATAAGGATATGGCATCTCATGGCAGTTCGCCTCAGCATCTGATCATTGGACCTTGGGCGCATCTGCCTTGGGGGCGTAAAGTGGGAGCAGTGGATTATGGTCTCCAGGCGAATAGTCCCGTTGATGCCTTGCAAGTGCGTTGGTTTGACCAGTTCCTCAAGGGAATTGATACCAAGGTGCTTGAGCAACCGCCTGTTTGTCTATTTGAGATGGGAACTAATCGGTGGCGTTATTTTGATAGTTGGCCTGATGGCAATCAGAAATCTTATTATCTGGTAACTTCCGGTTTAGCCAGTGTCAGGGAAGATTCTGGAAAATTAGTCCCAGAAGAGTCTCAAGAAATGCAACAGCCATCGGAGACAGAGGGAGTATCCCAAAGCCAGCATACCTGTGATGTATCCTGTGATCTATTAGTTCATGACCCTTGGCGTCCAGTTCCAGCCATGGGGGGTCATGCAGGGATGCCAGTCGGTTCATGCGATCGCACTGCCATAGATTGTCGCACAGATGTTTTAACCTACACCTCTGAACCCTTAGCAGAAGATTTACATATAGTAGGGGATGTGGTGTTTGAGGTGTTTTGCACCGCTGATACTCCCAGTTTTGATATCTGTGCAGTGTTGTCGGAAGTCCATCCTGATGGCAGGGTAACCCATGTCACTCAGGGATATAGACGGGTCAATCCTGGGGACAATACTACTAATCCGTTGCGGATTAGATTCCAGGCAACTTGTGTGCGTATTGCCCAAGGAAATCAATTGCGCTTGAGCTTAAGTGGGGCTTGTTTTCCCGCTTATCCAGTGAATTCCGGCACCGGGGCTTTCCCTAGTGAAAGTCGATTGATGGATGCTCAGATTATTACTTTGATGGTGAGTTGTGGAGGGGATGATCCAACTCGTGTTTTATTACCTATTTTTAGGTCTGACCAACAATGAGCGCCATTATAAATAAGCGCTATAGCTGACAAGTCTGCAAAGCAGCAACTAACTGCTGGAAATGATCCAGTGTATGAGTTGCCATAACTGAGATCCGAATTCGACTGGTAGGCACTGTCGGAGGACGAATAGCAGGGGCGAAGATACCAGCTGCTTTCAAGGTTTCGCCAACAGTAAGAGCCTCAGTAGCACTATTTATGGAAATGCACAGGATAGGCGACTCAGAAGGCAAACAGTTGAGATTAGGCAACTGCTGAGTAATTAACTGTTTGAGAGTCTCTACATTATTCCTCAGTTGAGCGCACCGTTCTGGTTCTTGTTGGACAATTTGGATTGCTGCCAATGCTGCTGCTGTATCTGCTGGAGATAAGGCAGTAGTGTAAATCCAGCTAGGAGAACGATTTCGGAGGAAATCAATTAAAACCGCTGAACCCGCAACATACCCTCCCAAACTCCCCAAAGCTTTACTGAGGGTGCCAACTTGAATAATCGTTTCTCCAGTACAGCCAAAATGTTCCACACATCCAGCCCCTGTAGCGCCCAAAACTCCCGTAGCATGGGCTTCATCCACCAGAAGCATACAATTAAATTGGTTTGCCAACCCTAATAGATCAGGCAAGGGGCATAAATCACCATCCATGCTAAAGACGCTATCAGTAACAATTAAGCAGCGGCGGTACTGTTGTCGGTATTCAATCAGTTGACCCTGCAAAGAAGCCATATTGCAGTGCTCATAATCGATTACCTGGGCACCGCTCAAAATTGCCCCATTTTTGAGGCTGGAGTGGTTGTACTGATCCCCTAGGATTAAATCCCGTTTCCCTACTAACGCCGCAATCGTGCCTATATTCGCTAAATACCCAGAGCTATAGACTATCGCATCTTCAGTTTGTTTGAGAGATGCGATCGCATTTTCCAATTGTCTATGCAGTTCCCGGTGTCCAGTGAGTAATCTCGAACCAGTGCTACCAGTACCATAGTCCTTAGTAGCACTAACTGCGGCTGCAATTAAGGGAGGTGAGCCCGCCAGTCCGAGATAGTCATTACTAGCAAAGTTAATCACCTCTCGCCCATCCAGTTGCACCACAGCACCAGGCATACTTTGTACAGTTTGTACAGAACGATACCAACTGGCTTTCTCAATCGTGGCCAGGGATGGCTTTAGCCAAGCATAAGGGTCAGTAGGCATTATTTGTGCTAATCATCTTTTTTCGCCTTCACCCCAACTAACTCTGGATTACCATCCAAAGAACCGTATAGGATATTTCCCCTCTTGTTGTCTTGTTTATAGAAAACTAGTCGTTGCTCCAGTCGTTGCAGCTGCCGTTGAGCTGCTTGTGGATTCTTCGAGTAATACTTCTTCAAGTCAATCTTGAAGTGGCGATTAATCTCTGACCATGGGATGTCCCAAAGTTGGTCACCACAAAGTACCTCTAATTCCCATCCTTCAATATCAGTATCTTTGATATCTAGCTCAACTTCCCTTGGTTCAACCTCAATCAGCTTGCACTTCTCCATTTTGTTAGGGGAGCAGCTACTGAGTAATGTTACTCCCACACTGAGCAACAAGACAATGATAAACAGTTTTTGATTAAAAAAAGATTTTTGGTAATTTTTCACGTCTGGTACTAAACTAATCACGATCCTAATGGTATTGACTCATTTATCCCCAATTAAATTATAGATTGCAGTTGGTGATGAATTGCCAGAACTGTTAACTATCCATCCCTATCAAAAGGTAGTTGACACAATAATATTTTTTTGCTACGAAATAGTCTAAATTCACCAGGTAGAGTAGCTACGTAAGTCCTGAAAATGAACCATGTTTGAATTCTGGATTCGTCAATTACCAGATTGTATATCAAACTAGATATAGAAAACTAGTCAGTATAAAAAATTAGATAGTTCATTCAATTGAGTGATAATGAGAGTAGCAACGAGATCCAAAAAACTAGGGATAGGAAGTAACAACTGACCAATCACCTGACCAATCACAAGGAAACATTCCTTCAAAATTACTCTTTATGAATCATGAGCAAGATAAAACTACCGTTAGCACCGCCAATCTTAGGAATTACATTAGCAATTGTCAGCTTTAGTAGCAGTATTGCCTTGCCACGTATTTCAACAGCTAATACTAACAATTCTCGGTTGGATTCAGCTCAACGTTCCCCAACAGCAGAAGTGGCTCACAACCACCGAGAGCAAGAGCTAAGGACTTCAAGAACTTCACAGCCATTACCCATCAGTCTAGCTTGGATGCCACCAGATGTACCGGAACGAGGCGTACCCGGTAAACGAAAAGCAGCCGCAAGGCGTGGGCGATGTCCACAAGTCAAAGAACCTTTGACTGCCTTGGTCCCTGCTACTACCACCATTGCCAGTGAGGGTCAAATTTCATTGACCGTAGGTCACGCTACGCGAACAGAATCGGTTTTCGGCTTAACCGTTGTTTCTCATCCCACCTTCTGGTTTTATGTTCCCTATGCCCTGACACCGGACTTGCCTTTGGAGTTTGTGCTACAAGATGAAAACCATAACGAAATCTACTGGACTAAATTTGTTGCCTCATCATCCTCACCAAGTGTAGTAGGCATCGAACTTCCATCAACAGTCGCCTCCCTTGAGGTTGGTAAACAGTATCGTTGGTACTTTGTGGTTCAATGTGAGCCACTGGGGTCTCCTGTAGTGACAGGGTGGGTAAAACGGATGTCACTCAACCCATCCCTCAAAAATCAGTTAGACCAAGGGACATTAGAACAGAAAGCGATTATCTATGCCAGATCAGGGCTGTGGTATGATACCCTTAATGCTCTAGCTAAGCTACGTCAGCAAAATTCTGACAATGACCTGCTAATCAAGGATTGGGTGAAATTATTGCAGTCTGTTGACTTAGATGCGATCGCGCTTGCACCCCTTCTGGAATTTTAAGATCAAGTCCGTCTAATTCCATTACCAGCACTCGAGTGGGTCATTTACCGTTATTGGTCATTGGTCGAGCCTGCTGTGTATTTTAAGGATGCAAGCATCCAAGCCTTATTTCAGTTCCGGATGAGTTGTACTCTCTTGAGAAACACCCATGTGATTAATAGTAGCGAGTAGCTGGTAAAGACGGCTAACATCTCGTCGATTGAAGTAGAAAACCAGACGGGGAAGTTCAGCAGTTTCATCAGGTAGTTCTTCTGGTAAAACCTGACTTTTCTCAATCCGTCCCTGAACCAAGATATCGCTAAAATCCTGATTTAGCTGTTCAACCTCAGGATCTGACAACTCAGATTTGAGGCGAATGACGAATTGATCTCTGACATAGCGGCTAGAGTGATAAACCCGGTAAAACCGATTAATTGTTTCGTAAGCCACATCTAAGTTATCTGTGATGGTATAGAGACTGGAATCCTCTGGACTGATCAAACCCCGTTGCATGAGGTGCTTTTGAATATAAGCATCCCAATCTTTCCAGTAGGTGCCACCAGGTTTATCAATCAGTACTAAAGGAGTTGGTTCTAATCGTCCTGTTTGACAAAGGGTTAAAGACTCAAAGGCTTCATCCTGAGTACCAAAGCCACCAGGAAATAAGGTAAGCGCATCAGTTTCCTTGATAAAAAATAGCTTGCGAGTGAAAAAATACTTGAACTCAATCAGCTTGGGATCCCCTGCAATAAACGAATTTGCGTCGTTTTCAAACGGTAGTTGAATATTCAGACCAAACGAATGCTTAGAGCCAGCACCTTTGTTTCCTGCCTCCATAATGCCAGGACCAGCACCAGTCATTACCATAAATCCCTGCTGGGTTAAATGATGAGCAAATTCAGCTGCCAGCTGATATTCAGGAGTATTTGGAGCAAGGCGCGATGAACCGAAAATGGTAACTTTCCGGACATGACGATAGGGATAAAAAACTTGAAATGCCCGCTCCATATCTTCTAGAGAAGCGGTGATTATTTTCCAATCTAGACGGTCAATTTCTTCCCCAGTTAGTCGCACTAGCACTGCAAGAGACCGTTTGATCAATTTACGATTTTCCAGATTAGGTAGCTGGTCAATCAGTGTTGCTAAATCGTTTGACAGTGACTTGAAGCCATCCGCAGAAGGAGATAGAGTCATATCGTATCCAGTTGACTACTTATCATTAAAGGTTTTTCATCAATTGACTATTGAAAATTAAAAATTGTCAATAGTCAAGGAGCCATTAACAATTAACAATTAACAATTAACGATTTTCCTGAATACGAAGTGATTAAGCGGACTCAAGATTATTCCACCGACTTATCACGAACGCCTTTAAAAATCCGAGAGAGTTCGCTTTTTTCATCGAGGGGAATACGAGTGGGAGAACCACTGATGATTCGTTCGTAATTGCGGAAGGAATCCTTAATTTCTGGTCCATCCTTACTAATAGTGTACTCTCTGATTCCTGTATCATGCCAAGAGCCACGCATCTTAAACACATTGATAGCACGGGACATTTCACCACGAATTTCCACATACTGTAACATTATAATTGTGTCAGTAATTGTTGAAATATGGGAATCGGTAATGGAGTCAGAGCCCAGAAATTTATCTGTGGTATTAGTAAAAAAGCCAGTTATTTCTTCTTGCTTCGCATAGCCCGTCACACCAATCACAAACTGCCGAAAGGCATTGTTGCTCACTCCCCGTGCTAAAGCAGAAAGAGAGTCGATGGCAATGCGAGAGGGCTTAAATTCAGCAATTTCTGTTTTAATCCGTTGTAAGTGGTCTTCTAAGCCCGCTGATTCTGGATAAGAACAAAGGATTTTCAATAAACCCTTTTGTTCCATTTCCTCAAAATTAATGCCCCAAGACGATGCATTACGAGATAGCTGAGCCCGAGATTCTTCGTAAGCAAACAGAATGGCGCGATCACCTTGTATGCAAGCATTTTCGATAAACTTGCTCACTAACAAGGTTTTGCCAGTACCTGTGGCACCCGTTGCCAGGATAATGGAATCCTTGAAGAAACCACCACCACACATAACATCAAGAGTGTTGATTCCGGAAGAGACTCTTGCCATGGAAGACCGTTGAGTCAGTCGCATTGCTCCTAAGGGGAAGATGTTGATCCCTTGATCGGTAATCGTAAAGGGGTATTCTCCTTTCATATGGGTGGTACCCCGCAGCTTGAGAATTTCTATAGTGCGGCGTCGGCGTTCCCCTTCCAAGACATTACGGACAATAACCACATTATCCGAGACAAACTCTTCCACCCCGAATCTAGCTACTGGTCCATACTCTTCAACTCGCTCAGTGGTCATAATGGTGGTTACGCCAATGCTTTTCAGGCGTGCTACTAGGCGAAAAATTTCTCGGCGTACCACCGAAGCAGCATCGTACTGCTGAAATATGGCAGTGATTGAGTCAATGGAAACTCGCTTGGCTTTGTATTTATGAATGGCGTACTGAATACGCTCGATCAGAGCAGACAGGTCGAAGTTGCCGACAATGTCCTGTCCTTCTGGATCCGGGGAAGCATCCAGAATAAATAGCTTGCCTTCATTAACTAGTTTGTTTAGCTCCCAACCAAAGCTCGATGCATTTTTGCTGATATCTGTGGGTGATTCTTCAAATGTAACAAACACACCAGCTTCATCAAAATTGCTAATGCCGTTGTAGAGAAATTGAACAGCTAATAGAGTTTTTCCCGTGCCAGACGTTCCACTGACCAGGGTGGTTCTACCAGATGGTAAACCCCCATGAGAGATCTCATCGAAGCCTTCGATCATTGTCCGTATTTTCTGGACACCGACCGTTGTTACTGAGTTTTGATATTGTTCATTTTGATTCAATTGATTCATATTGGTCGTAAGTAAATGTTCTTAATCAAAAAAAAAAGAAAGTTTAATGGTGTTGCTGACTTGCTAAATCTTGACTATTAATCTAAAATGGTATAAGATATTTATAAATCCAAATCTCCTTCACGGAGTTCTTCATAAAGCAAATCTAAGCCGATCAAGACTTTTTCTCGATCTGAGAGGTCTCCAATGATTTTTCGCACAGGAGGCGGTAAAACTTTTGCCAAGGTTGGTGTTGCCAAAATTTTATCTTCCTCAGCTAGTTGGGGGCTCTTAAGAACATCAATTACTTTGAGAGCGTAAACCCCTTGGAATTCCTGTTCGAGAATAGTTTTCAGTGTTCTCAAAGCCCTGACGGAGTTGGGGGTGTTCCCAGCTACATAAAGCTTGAGAACATAGGTTTTTTTATAGGAACTCATAGGCTCGTAAGTTTAGGAGAAGATGGGTTAAAGGTCAATACAAGGGATCAAGGAACTCAAGGAAACGGTTTTTTAGGAGAGCCTCCCATCAAGCTTACTACTCAATGTTGATCCGATTATGCTGATCTTACAGTTCTCTGGGAATGGAGCGGCGATACATTTCACCTAAGTGAGCAATCACGTCGATTAACGTCAGGCGATAATCCAGCAGTATATCCTCTCTACGCCCTTCCAGCTGCAACTGTTTGGAAAATTCATCCATCAGTTCCATATGAATTTCTACAATCTTAGATATAGAAATATCCGCAAAAAACACTTCTTCTACAAAATGATCGATGTCTTGGTTTAGGGTATCTCCGGGTGCAAAGTACTGTAGAACAATTTGACGATACTCTGATTTCAAGTGTTCTAACAGCTCATCTCTGTCGTTTAAAGATAGATTACGGAAAAAAAGCCGAGGATTTCTCTTGTAGTACACACCAAGGTATCCGAGTCTTTCCCTGAGCTTTTCAGCTAACCGGTGCTGCTGCTTACTCAAGAAACTGTAATTAGCTACTGCGAGGGTAGGATAAAGCGGGTCATCTGACCTGGGTAAGTTACAGGCGGGAGCCAGGGACAAAAACCCGGTGATCGCCTGTTGGATGAAATTGCCAATCTCAGGTAATTGGTGAATAGTAAGTTCCACTTCTGCCGGATGGAACAGATGAGCCCTGGATCTGGTGGTGAATTTATGGGTCGTCTGGTTATAAGCCAGCTGTTGATTGCTGTCAACCCTAGGGGGGATTTCTGGGGAGTCCGACCGCAAAAATACTGCAGGTAAGGTGGTTCCTTGCAGGTACAAGTAGTGAATTACCTTCGGAAGTGTGTCGGTATCCTGCAATACCAAACAATCAAGATCCTGTTTATGTTGCTCAACCACCTCGAAAAATTCAGATTCTGAACTAGTAGAGTGTATAATATAGTGCTCGCTACCCAAAACCTGAGAAAGGGATTGAGCTAGGGCATCAGAACTGATTAGGGTACATAGGGTTAGTTGGGAAAGCAACACAACAGGTCCGGAATATCAAACTGGTTACTCTTACTATATAAGAGTACTTAAACCAGTAATATTTTAACATTTTTTTTAACAATGAGCTTAATATAAATTAAATTAAATTGAAACAGTCTGATAATTGAAATTAATTTTGATTTCGCGCCTCACTATATCCCCAGTGTTGAGCAGTATATTGAAAAGTACTTGCTCTTCAAGCATTAGGGGATCGTCTAGTCCTGTTGGGCTTGAGTTAATTCCTTTGTTGCTACTTTAGGAGGATGTGTTGCTACTGTAGCGCTCAACCGCTGTTGAAGCTAGATTGGTTATGCCCATGCCTACTCCCAGTATCCAAAAATTTGCCCAGCTAGTTCCTGTTTGTCAAAGGACCTCTGAGTTGGCTACTCTGCTAGATATTTTTAATGGTTCAAGGCATGACTCGATTGTGGTAGTCAGCGAACACCAATATCCTGTGGGAGTAGTGAAGCTAAGGCAGATCATGCCTCACCTGCTCTCCTTAGCTAAGGTATGTAGCTCAGGAACAACAATGACAACTGGTTTTCTTCACAAACCACTATCTTGGGTAGAGCCAAACATCATTGAACCCATAACCATCCTACCAGGTAAGCTGAGTCTAAACCAATTCTGGTACTACCTACAAGACAATGGAAGTAGGGAGGGGGGGTTAGGGGAGTTGGGCAGCAACTGGGATAGAGAATTTAACCAATTCCCCATCCGAGATCAGGAACAGTGGGCATTAGTAGATGGGGACCAGAAATTTATCGGACTCCTTAACAGTTGGCTGCTGTTAAAATCATTAGCATCCACATTCACCCAACAACGTTCTGAATCGATAGTAAAGCGTACTCAACCCAAGGGACTGAACCCTAATCCCCTCAGGACTCACCACCCAGACTATCGATTAACAGCCAAGAGTTCTTGGGTCAATTCCCTAGGATTATCATCTCGAATCAACTCAGGACTGAAAACTCAGGAGGAAGCCGTCACTAAAACTCCCCAGTTCAAGGGCATTAAGCCATTAGTCCAACTGTTAGAACAACTGCCATTACCCCTAAGCATACAAACCTCGACGGGAAAAGTTTTAGCCGAGAATCTGACCTGGCGTGAGCAGATTGAGAAATCATCCGAAGGGAATCTGGCACATGCTAGCACCACAGGAACTAAGAATAGTACCTCTGCCCAGAAAAACCCTGGAGCTAGGGAAAAGATACCCTACCGTTCTTCTTACAATCGTCTGTTATCTAATGATGATGTACCGAGGGCAGTCAGTAAGGAAGGTTTGAACCAATCGATGGAACAGTCAATGGACTCGATAGACTTCAACTCGGGTCAGCCTGATACCCAGAAGTCCCCAACCTTCCATCACAAATCTGCTCCGACCTCTCCAGGACAATGGCCATTATCTGTGGGGAATGTTTGTGACCAGGGAGACAAAACCTCTCAACAAGCTGCTGTTGGGCAATACTGTGCTCTTGATACTCCCTATCAAGCAGCAACAACTATTCATGAGCGCGTGCTACTGTTTTCACAACCAGTGAAGAAAACCGGGGCAAACCATACCCGGTGCCGGGAAACCGCTGCACCAACTGACTTAACTCTTTCAAACAGCCAGGAGCAGGTATTCTCGTTTGTTAAAATTCCTCTGTCACCTTCTGTCGCTGCCCTTTGGGAGGGAGGACTAGAAACTGGCAGTGAGCCTAAGGTCGCTTTTGACTATTCGAGATCTCCAATCTCTAGGTCTGAGTCACCCAACTCTCAAGTATACCTAGTCTTGGCTCAAGATACCACAGAGCAACGACTTTTTGCCCAAGAACTGGCAGCAAAAAATGCTGATTTAGTGCAACTCAACCGACTCAAAGATGAGTTTTTAGCTTGTATTAGCCATGAACTGAAAACACCGATAACTGCGATTTTGGGTTTGTCAACTTTGTTGAAAGACCAAGCCCTAGGGGAACTCAATCAACGTCAATCCCGTTATGCGCAGTTAATTTATCAGAGTGGCCGTAAGCTAATGACCGTGGTCAACGATATTCTCGATTTGACCCGTATGGAGACTGGTCAACTGAAACTTACCCTCGAACCGGTGCCAATTCGGACTGTATGCGATCGCGCTTATGACCAGGCTCGCTCTGAGATAGACTCAAAACACTCGGAGGACAACAATCGAGATTATCCGACAAAATTCACCCTAGAGATTGAAGCAAGTTTAGAGATGCTGATTGCTGACGAGTTGCGTTTACGGCAAATGTTGGCCCATCTGTTTTCTAATGCCCTTAAGTTTACCGATGGCAGTGGTGAAATTGGTCTGAAGGTCAATTGGTGGCAAGGTTGGATTGCTTTCACGGTCTGGGACACTGGCATTGGTATTCCTGCCGATAAACAGCACTTGATCTTTCAGAAATTCCAACAGCTGGAAAAGCCTTTGACTCGTAGCTTTGAGGGGACTGGTCTGGGATTAGTCTTAACACAACATCTAGCTCACTTGCATGGTGGAGATGTCTCGTTTATTTCCAAGGCAGGGGTCGGTAGTCAGTTTACCCTACTCTTCCCCCCCTGTCCTCCCCACGCTTCATCTGATCAATTGGACAATTGGGATGAGCAACTATCAGAGATTGCCCCTACGGCAACGTCTCACCCCCCATCTTCGACGCCCAACCGTTTAGTGTTAATTGTGGAAGCTGTACCTCTTTACCTGGAAGGATTGACGGAACAGCTCAAGAGTTTAGGCTATTGGGTAGTGGTTGCCCGCTCTGGTACAGAAGCCATCGAAAAAGCCCGCCGTTTACAACCCTATGCTATCTTACTCAATCCCCTACTACCAAAACTTTCTGGTTGGGATGTCCTAACACTGCTAAAGTCGGATGCCCAAACTAATCACATCCCGGTTTTGGTCACAGCCACCCAGGCTGAAAAACAGCAGGCAACCCACAACAAAGCTGATGGTTTCTTAAGTTTGCCGGTACAAGAGGAAGCATTACGAGAAAACCTTTCTCGCCTGGCTAAAGACGAGAGTAATACCAGTAGTGTGCTAACGATTCTCTATCTCAATCCTGGTGATGGGCGAAAAGGCTATTATGTAGATTCCTACCAGAACTCTGACTCGTCTGCACTGACTGATGAGTTAACTTCACTATTGAGTCTAGAACACTTAGACCTGAATTATCGGGTACTCGAAGCCGATGATTTCGATCAAGCTGAGTTATTGAGTCGGGTTTGGAATCCAGATGTGATTGTATTAAATGGTGCTCGACTGATCAACCCTTTAATATACTTGAATCAGTTTTCATCATATCCTTCCTTGAGTACTTTACCACTAGTAACCCTGGATCACCAAACTACAGAAGCCGCTAATCAAGTAACTGGTCTTTCAGTCTATCCCTGTTTAGCACCAAATAATCAACAAAAGATGGCTGCCATACTGCAAGTCATTCAAGTGGCCGCTGGAATCAGTTGCAAGCCTACCATTTTAGTGATGGACACGGGGGAGCAGAGAACAAAGTTTAGGGGTAATCCGTTACAGGTTAACAGGTTGAACGTTGAATCGTCTCACTTATCCTACGGATTTTCTCTGGGAGGAAAATCATCAACATCTTGGCTACAGGCACTGATTCAATACTTACAAACTGCTGGTTATTCCAGCTTACTCGCCTGTTCTTGGGCAGAAGTATACCGTCAAATTCAGGGAAAAAGTGTGGACTTGCTGCTGATTCGATTAACAGATCTCACTAATCCTTTAGAACATTCCCAAGGATTGATAACTCTTGCTCAATTACCAGAGCGACCACCAATTCTGGTTTTGGATCATCGATTAGACGCTAAGCAGCATGATCCAGTAATCAAGAGTAGTAACAGTAGTAACTCCAATTCTCAGTTGGAGTTGCTGCTGAAGAAAATTGCTACTCAGATTGTACACTGGCATTCTCAGTCAATGACCCAGTTATTAAAGCAGATTAAGCAGGTCATGAACCCAACCCTTTAAAGGGGTGGCATGCACGTCGGTCATATTCTCTGACACCGTGATTATCCATCCAGTCTTCGAGACACTTGTTGCGAACAAAGCCAGCCGTGGGGATCATCTAGTCAATGATGGCAAACTGTTTTGTTAACCTCCCTATTTTGCCTTCAAGTACAAACAAGAGCAATTCCTAACTATCTGATCAGGAGAGTTTACCATAAGGATGCCCTGGGCCCAATGTGTTGGTTGCTCGCAATTCATCCCACCGCAAATCAAGGATTATGGCGTGAGCCTTCTTTCGAAATTCAAGCTAATATGGAGAAGACATCTCCTATCCACCCAAAGTCATTTTGATTTCTATCACGTTTTCCTTAGCATTTATAGTTAATCATAGTTAATATTTGTTGCTAATTAATAGCTTAAGGGTTAATTACTTTTAAGAAAACTAATTCAATTTTTGTAAAAGCAAATTAAAAATAATAAAAATCAAAATTGCAACGGTAAACAAAAAAACTATAAACGGTTGACAAAAGGATGATTAAATAGTAATAATTTTTCCAAAAATCAGTGCCAACAATAGTATGGCTTATGGTTAATGAATGGAGCGAGCGCTTGATCATCTGAGTTGCTCGAAAGTATTTACTTTAATTTAAATAGTTTTAAAGAGTAAGTAAGAGTAAGTAAGTTTTTTAAAGGAGGTAGACCATGAAACGTCTTGTGGTATGTTGTGATGGCACATGGCAAGAGTTATCAAGTACTTACCCAAGCAATGTGGTTAAGATTTCTCAGGCAGTTAAACCATTGGGTAGTGACGGAGTTTCACAAATCGTATTCTACGATGAGGGAATTGGCACAGAAGACTCTCTCAAGAGCAAGCTTTTCGGTGGGGCTTTTGGCAAAGGGATTGATACCAATATCCAGGATGCTTATCGCTTTCTTTGCCTGAACTACGCTCCTGGTGACGAAATCTACCTGTTCGGTTTCAGTCGTGGGGCTTACACCGTGCGCAGTCTCGCTGGAATGATTTATAACTCAGGCTTGCTATCTCGGATTGAGATCGATAAAGCTCCGGAAGCCTACGAAATGTACCGCTCTCGGGATATCAAGCCTAATCACCAACAAATGGTAGCATTCCGCGAAAAATACGGAGAAAGTGTCCCCATTACCTTGCTTGGCTGCTGGGACACCGTTGGTTCCCTTGGTATCCCTAATTTATCTCCCTTTTTGCGGTTTGACAAAAGGGTTAACAAGAGGTATAGATTCCACGATACCTCTTTGAGTCCGATTATTGAGCATGGGTTGCACGCTGTATCCATTGATGAGCAGCGCAAAGTCTTTGACGTCACGCCAATGGACAAAAGCCACCTTTCCCAAACCCAGGTTGTTCGTGAAGTATGGTTTCCAGGGGTTCACGGCTCCGTCGGTGGTGGCTCCCAGGAGCAGAGCGGCTTGTCCGACGGCCCACTGCAGTGGATGATCGAGTCAATCGGCAAGATCGGTCTTGGTCTTGAGTTTGACCCAAGCGCAATTCCCACTGGTATCAACCTTGACTATGAAATTGATTTCAACAATGATCTGGGTCTATTCAAGTTCACAGGGCGCAAGCTACGGGAGATTTCTGATAACTTTGATGACCTTCATGAGAGTGTAATAGAACGCTGGATGAGGCGGCCCGATTATCGACCGAGCAATCTGGCTCAAAAGCACGGCTCCAGACTAAATCAACTATTAGAACAGAAGCAACAGAAGTAGAATAATGATGTCAATTTTGGTTGGTTGACTAGTCAACAGCTAATAATTAGTAATTTGTTATTTGAATAAAATTGTGAAGTATGAAGTATGAAATATGAAGTATGAAGTATGACGTGGGTCGTGTCACAACTGAAGTTTCAATTTTTAATTTTAGAGTTATCAACAAAAACTTGTTTTGAAACCCGAATCAGTTTATAGGGACCAAGACTAGCTAAGGTAGTATATTGCTCAGGTTTTAGCTTGGCTTTCTTTAGCCTTTTATTCCTAGCTAACATCAAAACTGAGGGAGGTGAAGGCTGAGTCACTGCTATTTCTTTCATGTAATTTCGTGCTTTTTTACCTTTGCTCATGTAGGTGACGGGTTGCTGGGTGTAAAAAACCACACTGGGTTTTTTGAAACCAATCATAATCAATTCTTCTGACGATTGCTTTTCTTGAACAGCAATGGCAGATAATTGCCGTAGGGGTAATTGACGCACTTGATCCACTAATAAGAAAGTCGGGGTCAACACGAAAATAAGAAAGGCTAAAAATCCCACTAGGTTGACTATCCATAGCCCAAACAACCAACGTCGCCACAGCAACAGTGCTGCTAGAATAGCAGTTAAACTCCAAATAATACCTCCCCTCACCATTAAGCCGGATTCTTGCAACTGCTCCGGTAAGTTGGGTGCTGCTGGTCCACTACCGATATATTCCGGAGCCAAGAAAATAGCAGTGGCAAGGGCAATTAACAACAAGAGGTTAAATAGGCTACTGAGTAGCATGGATGGGGAAAGGGGCAGAGGGCTAGACCAGGAAAGGTTACTAGTATGGGTGAGTTGGTCACTCCACAATAAAGCCAAAAGAATGGCGGCAGCTGGAATTAGGGGTAGAACATAGCTGGGTAGTTTAGTGGCAGCAATGGTAAAAAAGCCGAAAATCCCTACAAACCAGAACAGAGCAAATAAACCCAAATGAGTAGAACGGGGTGAGTTACGCCACCGCACCCGCCGCCAAAATTTTAGTCGTGCGATCGCAAAGGGTAAGTAGCTCGACCAAGGGGCAAAAGCTACCAGTACTACTGGAAAATAAAAATACCAAGGCCCAGCGTGGCGGTTAACGGTGCGAGTAAAGCGTTGAATATTGTGATATCCAAAAAACGAGTCGATATAGGCTTGCCCATTGGCTAGGGTTACTAATAGATACCAAGGTAGTGTCAGAGCCAAAATAATCAAAATGCCTTTAAATAAGCACATTTCCTGCAATACTTCCCTGCCATTGCCCAGGTAAAGCAGAAAACCACCAATAATTAGTGTGGGTAGAACGATACCGACTGGTCCTTTGGTAAGGATAGCTAGAGCAATGAGCACATAACAGGCTAGGTACCAACGGCAAGGGTATTTGTGAGGGGGTGAGGGGCTTTTAGCAACAGTTGTTTCGCTGTTTCCGAGCTCCTGTGCTCCTGTGCTCCTCTGGTTTCGATGGGCATACCCTAGAAAAAAGGTTAGTAATGCACCCCCTACACAGCCGCTGAGTAGCATATCTGAGACACCAGTTCTTGCCCAGATAATGGTTTGAAGATTCACTGCCATCAGGGTGGAACCAATCCAGGCACAGAGCCACAACTGCCGCTGGAGATAGGAAGGGTTGATTTTGCTATCCCTGTGCTGACTAGAATCTACATCAGGAGTAAAGGCAGCAGGACGGGAAATCCCATAATATCGTAGGGTGTAAAAGCCTAATCCAGTTAATGCGATCGCACTCAGGGCTGACGGCAGTCTTACTGCCCATTCATTCACCCCAATCAACCGGTAACCAATTGCCATCAACCAGTAGATTAGGGGTGGTTTATCAAAGCGAGTCTCACCATTGAAATAAGGGGTAATCCAGTCACCTGTAACCGTCATCTGGCGAGCGGCCTCAGCAAACAAGGGTTCAGTTTCATCTACTAAACCGATGTTGCCCAAATTCCACAAAAAAGCTAGCCAGCTGATCAGGAGTAACCACAGAATAGAAAGTGTCCATAGGGTGGTGGGATGCTGTTGCCAAGATTGCCACCAATTTTTAAACCTATTAGTTAATTTAAACTTCATCAATGGGCTAGGGGGTGATTGAGGTCTAGCAGGCTATCATGAGTCCAAAAGGGATAGCATGGTCTACAGGTGTGTTATTCTTGTTTAAATGAGTGTAGTAGATGCAGAATACCCGTCTTAATAATTTAGTTGATTTTTTATCGACGCGGCTGGGGCTATGGTTTGCTAATCCCTGGCGACGCCTGTCCATGATCCTGATTAGCTTTCTGTGTGGCTTCTTGGTAGGACAAGGCCTGTGTACTACAGCAGGAACTGGCCAGGAATTGATACTATCTGGGATGTTGATTATTTTTACAGAACCACTTAGCTGGTTGATTTATAGCGGTAAATTTCCAAAAGGTAAATCAAATCAAACCGTTGACCGGGTTTCATGGTTGGCCGATCTAGTCAATTGTTTTAAAATTGGTGTGGTATACAGTATGTATTTAGAAGCGTTCAAGCTTGGCTCTTGAAATAGTAATCAGTTATTAATCAGTTAGTAATCAGTTTGTAATCACTATCACTGCTGAATCCTTAGAAGGGAGATGTCCCATGCAACTACTGACTGAGAAACGATAAATGATAAGAGATACCAAGAGCGTTGGTCCAATTCTAGAGCAGTGGGTATCAGGACAAAAACCAAATCCCCTTGAATGTCAGCAACTGTTGGCTGAGGAACTGGCTGATCACCAAAAGGCAAAGGCGTTTGGCATCACAGAGGATAATGGTGAACAGGTAATCCAAGCGCGATCGCATTTGTTTGAGATAGTCTACCCAGATATTCTCGCTCTACCGTATTTTGAAACTACTCCTGAAACACAGCAAAAGACTCTCTTATGCCTCTGGAACCTCTGGCTTCCTTTAGCCATGGCGTTGGTATCCTATCGTAAACAGTTGGGACGTCCTTTGATTCAAGGCATATTAGGAGGGCAGGGCACTGGGAAAACGACTCTAGCCGCAGTCTTAAGTGTGATTCTCCACAAGCTAGGCGAACGCACTCTCAGCCTGTCTATCGATGACCTCTACAAAACCTACAAGGAGCGACAACAGCTTCAAGAACAAGACCGCAGGCTGATCTGGCGTGGTCCCCCTGGAACTCATGATGTTGAGCTGGGTTTACAGCTATTAGACCAATTACGATCCCCTTCCTCTACCCCAGAAATCCTCGTGCCTCGGTTTGATAAGTCAGCTTTTGGGGGGGCTGGAGACCGAATCACTCCAGAGGTGGTCGAAAGTATTGATATTGTATTGTTTGAAGGGTGGTTTGTTGGGGTTCGACCCATTGAGCCAGAGGTGTTTGATGGCTCCCTTCCAGAACCGATTCAGACCCTGGAAGACCGAGAGTTTGCTCGGGATATGAATCAGCAACTGAGGCTTTATGTACCCCTCTGGGAACGATTAGACCGATTGATGGTACTCTACCCTACTGACTACCGCCTCAGTCAGCAATGGCGACTACAGGCAGAGAAACAGATGATTGCTCAGGGTAAGTCAGGGATGGGAGATAGACAAATTAGAGATTTTGTTAACTATTTTTGGAAAGCTCTCCATCCAGAATTATTCATTACACCCCTGACTAGAAGCCCAAATCTAGTAGACTTGGTGGTTGAAATTAATTATGACCACACACCTGGTGTGATTTATTCACCAGGGGATGCTGGTTAGCATGGATCCAACAAGCGGGTGATCGGACTCGAACCGACGACGTCCAGCTTGGGAAGCTGACATTCTACCACTGAATTACACCCGCAATCCTTTAACTAATATTTAACTATTATTTAACTATCATTGGTATTGTAGCACTTCTTAATTGGGTCAGGTACTTGACCCGATTGAAAATTGCTAAATGAAGTCCCCTTAAATACCTATCATAAAGAAGATTGAGAGGGAGATGGGGCAGATTTTTATTAAGGTTAATTACCTCGACAGGATCTCCTCGGGGCTTTCAGCTTAGCTAGCTTTTTGGTAAGCTGTATACAAATATAAGCGTTCCCCATTGCTGCTGATATAGCGCCCAAGGATTACCCAGTTTAGATCTGAGAGTTTAGATCTGAGGCGTTAACCCTAAGCGACCGATACAAAAGGTTAAACTACCAAAAATTGAATTCTACCAAACTAGTAAAACTAAGCCAGTGTCATGGGAATACTGGAATAAGTCTTAGCATTTAAGTCAATCAAAAATCATGTTTAACACCACTGAAATTCTAATTAACGCCTTTGTTATAAGACTCCGGGAAGGCTACCGCCGAACTTACGGGGGACTCAACCCTGACAACGAAGATATAATTGCTTGGGCTGGCAGCATGGCGATGGAAAATATTGCCAACAGTGATGCGCTCTATCACGATGTGGAACACTCCATTCTAGTTACCCTCGTCGGACAGGAGATTTTGCGAGGCAAACATATCCGTGAAGGTGGTGTAACTCCTGATAAGTGGTTACACTTTATCATTTCTTTGGCATGTCATGATATTGGCTATGTTAAAGGAGTATGTCGCCAAGACCGAGAAAATGAACGACTCTACGCTACTGGTCAAAATGGGGAGATGGTTCATTTACCCCAAGGGTCTACCGATGCTGCTCTGACTCCTTATCATGTCGATCGGGCAAAATTATTTATTGATGAGCGCTTTGGTGGTCACAACCTGATTGATGCCGAGTTTATCAAGCGCAACATTGAACTGACTCGTTTCCCTGTGCCGAAGCAAGGGGATCATCAAGATACAGGTAACTATCCTGGATTGATTCGCGCCTCTGACTTGATTGGTCAACTGAGTGACCCACGCTATCTCAAAAAAACTACTGCTTTGTTCTATGAGTTTGAAGAAACTGGATTTAACAAAGCCATTGGATACCGCCATCCTGGAGATCTGCGGGAAGGCTACTCTAAGTTTTACTGGAATGGGGTATATCCTTATATTCAGGATGCCTTACGTTACCTATCCTTAACTCAGGAAGGTAAACAAATTACGGCTAATCTCTTCTCCAATGTGTTTGTGGTTGAACACTCAGAAAATCATAATGGAATGGTGAAAATGACACAAAAAATTAATGTATAGCAGTTACCAATGGTGTGAGGTACTTAGGGTCTTGGGTTTTAGGGAACAGGGAATAGGGAATAGGGAATGGGAAATAGGGAATGGGAAATAGGGAATAGGGTTTTAGGGAACAGGGAATAGGGAATGGGAAAACGGGAATAGGGAAAACATCATGTGTACCTCATTACTATGAAAAATGCTATATAACCAGAAGCTATTAAAGGTAAAGGCTTCCCGGTGAACGGTGTTGGGTCAAGGGTGTTGGCTCAAGGATGGTTGCACCAGATTTCGATACCATCTTATTAGTATGGGGTATGGGCTTGCACATAGCTAATGCACGGACGCCCATACTAATATCCATGCTTTTAAGACCTATACTAAGTAAACGCGAGGTGCTTTTCGCCCTTTCGGAGTCAGAATCCTATGAACTGGTGGCAAAAACTTACCAAGAACCCTCTCGCCCGTTTTGGGGCATTGCTACTATTGACGTTTTATCTAATTGTCATTGCAGCAGATGTTGTTGCTCCCTATGATCCTTATGTGTCTCAGCCAGATGGTTCCCTGCTACCACCTACCAAGATCTACTGGCGTAACCAGCAAACCAAACAGTTTATTGGTCCCCATGTCTATCCCACAACCCAAGGACCAACGGATTTAGAGACAGGCGATCGCAAACTAAATGTAGACTGGCAAAAGCCTTCCCCAGTGGGTTTATTTGTTCCAGGTCGAGAATATAAGTTGTTTGGAGTGATTCCCTTCAACCGTCACCTGTTCGGTACGGTGGGTGAGGGTAAGATTAATCTATTAGGTACCGATGAGCAAGCTCGTGATCAGTTTAGTCGCTTGGTGTATGGGGGTCGGATTAGTCTTAGTATTGGTCTAGTCGGAATTGCGATCTCCTTTCCCCTTGGTCTAATCATTGGGGGAATTTCTGGCTATTTCGGTGGCTGGGTCGATGGGATCATCATGCGTCTGGTAGAAGTTTTGATGACTATTCCTGGTATTTACCTACTCGTCGCCTTAGCTGCTGTGCTACCACCTGGTCTAACTAGTGCCCAACGGTTTTTGTTAATTGTTCTGATTACCTCGTTTATTAGCTGGTCTGGCTTAGCACGAGTGATCCGAGGACAGGTGTTATCGATTAAGGAGCGGGAATTTGTCCAAGCTGCCAAAACTATGGGAGCCAATCCCTTTTATATCATTGTACGGCACGTTCTGCCCCAGACAGCTTCCTATGTGATTATATCAGCAACCTTGGCAGTTCCTGGTTTCATTGTGGCCGAGTCGGTGCTGAGTTTAATTGGGTTGGGAATTCAGCAACCGGACCCGTCCTGGGGAAATTTGTTGTCTTTGGCAACCAATGCCTCAATCATCGTGCTACAGCCTTGGTTGATTTGGCCCCCAGCACTGCTGATTATTCTGACGGTGTTGGCATTTAATTTACTTGGGGATGGGTTGCGGGATGCTCTCGATCCCAGAAGTTTACAGCGCTAGCTATTGAAATACTCAAGGGGATGGGTCGAGTCTGGAAAAATCCTTTTTTTCTGGGTTCAATCATCAGCCTTGCTCCCCTTGAGCGATAACCCTTACCACAATAGTCCGAAGGCAATATTTATTATGTCTGTGAATAACTATTACACCCTTGGTCGTTCTGGATTGCGCGTCAGTCGCCTAGCTCTTGGAACAATGACTTTTGGCACTGAGTGGGGCTGGGGAGCAGACCGTACAACCGCCAAAACCCTATTTGATGATTATGTTGAAGCAGGTGGTAACTTTATTGATACCGCCGACCTTTATACCAATGGGACGAGTGAAACTTGGTTAGGAGAGTTTATTGCTGAGCGTAATTTGCGGGACTTGATGGTGATTGCTACCAAATTTTCCTACAACGGAGAACCTGGCAATCCTAATGCTGGGGGCAATGGACGTAAAAATATTATGCGTGCAGTGGAAGGGTCGCTCAAGCGTTTAAATACTGACTATATTGATCTCTATATATTACATACCTGGGATAGAATTACGAGCGCTGCAGAGGTGATGCGTACCCTAGATGATCTAGTTCGCTCTGGTAAGGTGCGTTATATTGGTCTTTCTGATGTTCCTGCTTGGTATGCTTCTCGTGCGCAAACTATTGCGGAGTTAAGAGGGTATGAAACGTTATCCACGCTGCAATTAGAATATTCCCTGGTAGAACGGAATATTGAAAATGAGTTTGTCCCTTTTGGTACAGAACACGGTATGGGAATTATGGTGTGGAGTCCCCTTGCTAGTGGTTTACTCAGTGGTAAATATCGCCCTAGTGAAGATGGTGGCATGGGTGAAGGTCGCTTAGAAGCGATGAAAGAGTCAATTAATCCAGCTTTTCAAAAGTTTAGCGATCGCAATTGGAAAATTGTGGCAGAGTTAGAAGCTGTAGCAACAGAGGTAGGACGGAGTATGGCTCAAGTAGCAGTAAATTGGGCGGCTAACCGACCTGGTATTGCTTCGGTGATTATTGGTGCGACTAAACCCCATCAGCTTCAGGATAATCTACAGGCATTAGATTTTACCCTGAGCGAGGAGCATTTAATGCGTCTGAATCAGGTAAGTACTCCAGAATTAAAATTTCCCTATAGTTTCTTTGGTTCAGAAATGCAAGCCATGCTTCATGGTGGGGTTACCGTGGGTGATAAACCTAAAAACTACTATCCCGTAATTGAAACTAGCGGTGGGGGTGCGGGTGTTGATAGTGATCCTGAATAAATGGTAGTGATAAATAGGTAGTGACCCCAAATTATTGGGGTCTTAAATAAGTAAGTTTTTATAGCAACGGAAGTATAGTTTAGGACATACTATTCTAGTGTAAAGGGAGCAGGGAGCAGGGAGCAGGGAGTAGGGAGCAAGTAAAAGAAAGATCTCCTAAGCTTTGCTTCGACTGCTATAGTAAAATTTAGATTTTAAAAAACATACAAAAATTAGTTTTTTATAAATAAAATGCTTAGGGTTTGATTAGGCAATCAATACATGTTTATAACTACAGGTTTGGCGACGATAAAGACTGTCAAAAAGACTTAGTTTCGATAAAAAAA
This sequence comes from Moorena sp. SIO3E8, assembly GCF_010692445.1. Taxonomy (NCBI): domain Bacteria; kingdom Bacillati; phylum Cyanobacteriota; class Cyanophyceae; order Coleofasciculales; family Coleofasciculaceae; genus Moorena; species Moorena sp. SIO3E8. The sequence continues at coordinate 27,496 of NZ_JAAHHM010000031.1, forward strand.
TATTTTTTGTTTCTTTATAATAATCGACAATTCTTTGTCTGTTTCTTTACAGTCCATGTGTCAAGACAGTACCAGTTAGAAGAGACATAGGGACTGGGGACATGAAAGCATTATCACTGGAAAGTGTTACGGCAGCATCTAATCTACCGAAGGAGTCACCTCCTCAAGAGTATCGCAGTGAGTATCCCTTCCGGACACTACTTTATCTCTACCGCCAAGACCTAGGTAAAATCGGACTGTCGATGGCGGTGTATGTGATCAAACACAGTCCGGAATGGATCAGACCATTGGTGATTGCTAATGTGATTGATATTATTTCCAACCCAAGCATTCACCCACTGTCGGAGTTATGGATTAATGGTGCTATCCTAGGGATTTCTGTACTGCAAAATATCCCCACCCATTACTTACACATCCGGTTTATGAGTCTGGCGACTCGCAACATGGAGTCGAATCTGCGCTCACTAATCACCCAGCAGCTGCAACTGCTTTCGATTGGGTTCTACAAAAATAACAGCAAGGGAGCACTACAAACCAAACTCTTGCGGGATGTGGAACAAATTCAAGGGTTGGCAACAACCCTGTTCCAGTTTGTCCCTGCAGCTATGCTAACTATCTTAGTAGCAATTGTCGCTACTGCTATTCGTGCTCCTTGGTTTCTGCTGTTCTTCCTGGGAACTGTTCCAGCAGCTGTGATTTTGATCTCGATACTCAGACGACCGATTCGCGATCGCAATTCTGCTTTCCGGCAACAACTAGAAGAAATGGCAGCTAGCTTAATCGAGATGATTCAGCTAATCCCAGTCACACGAGCTCATGGTGCTCAACAGACTGAGATGGAACGGATTGATGGCAAGTTAGTGACGGTCAAACAGGCAGCGGTGCGACTTGACTCGATTAACGCCATCACCGATTCTTCTTCTTGGGTAACCCTACGGTTATTCAGTCTGGTTTGCTTGATCACCTCAGCCTGGTTAGTCTATACCAAGCAATGGGCAATCACAGTGGGGGATGTGGTGTTACTGACCGGCTATTTTGATTCCCTGACTAGCTCGATAGTGCAAATTTTAGCTGTATTGCCACAGATTGGCAAAGGTTTTGAATCCATTCGCTCAGTGGGTGAAATTATCGAGTGTCCTGACCTAGAGCGCAATCCTGGTAAGATAGCTCTGCAACAGGTGCGTGGTGAATTCACCTTTGAGTCGGTTAGTTATAAGTATCCCGATACGGAACAGTTTGCCATTCAAGACTTTTGTCTACAGGTCAATCCTGGGGAAACCATTGCCATCGTCGGACCATCCGGAGCCGGAAAATCGACCTTATTAAGTCTGATTATTGGTTTCATGGCTCCCACGACCGGAAGAGTTTTACTAGATGGTACAGATATGAGTAGCCTCGACCTACAGACCTATCGGAAATTCCTGTCAGTGGTTTCCCAGGAGACTATCTTATTTGAAGGTACGGTGCGAGAGAATATTGTGTACGGCAGTAAACAATTGGATGAAGAACAGTTAATCAAGGCGATTCAGGATGCCAATGCTTTAGAATTTATTCAGGAATTGCCCTCGGGACTTGATACTCTAATTGGGGAAAATGGGGCAAAACTTTCTGGTGGTCAACGGCAACGACTAGCTATTGCTCGTGCTTTAATTCGTAATCCACGGGTGTTAGTTCTCGATGAAGCAACATCGTCTCTAGATACTGCTTCGGAAGCTTTGATTCAGGACGCTTTGGAACACTTGATGGAAAACCGCACAACGTTTGTGGTAGCTCATCGCCTATCAACGATTCGGAAAGCTGACCGGATTGTAGTTATGGAACGAGGGCATATTGTAGAAGTTGGCAATCACGCTCAACTGCTGGCGAAACATGGAACCTATACACAATTACATTCATTACAGATCTAGCAGTTATCAATGGGGTGAGGTACTTTCATTATGGGTTTTAGGGAACAGGGAACAGCGGATCTGGGAACAGGAAAAAAAACCTGTGTATCTCATAGCTATGAGAAATGCTATATCACTCAGGCAAATCACCAAACTGTTCTCGATAACGAGCTAACAATGACTCCATTTGAGATAATTGCTCCTGAGCTTGTTCCTTTTGCTGACATTCTTGTTCGGCTCGTTGCTTTTCGAGTTCGGCTGCTTCAGTAGGGGTAGGAACTAGTTGTCCTTCTGCGGTAAACCAACGTAATTTTGAGTCATAAATTCCCAAATATAGTGCCAACTGTTGACTCCACAACCAACCTTCTTGATTAGGCTCAAGTTCGAGATAACAACCATCTACCAAGTGGAAGCCCTTCAATTCCAGGGTGTTGGGGTCAAACCAGAAATAGTCGGGAGTACGGAATGTATCCTGGTAGATTTGTTTCTTTAATCCTCGGTCCGTATCTGCCGTGGTAGGGGAAATAATTTCTACAATCACATTCGGATACTTTCCCTCTTCTTGCCACACTACCCAACTGTTCCGAGGTTTGCGCTCAGTTTGCAGCACCACAAAAAAGTCAGGCCCACGAAATTCTTCAGACTTACGTTGTCGAGGACTGTAATAAATAGTCAGATTTCCCGAGACATAGAAATCATCACGCTCATCCCACAACCACTCTAGGCATTGGATGAGTAGGGTCATTTGTAGTCGATGTAGATCAGTTTCCAAAGGTGGTTCGTCACTGAGTAAATCCCTAGGGGGAAATATAACATCTTCCGGTACAGTTGTTGCAATTTCTGTTGGATTTTTTAATTCTTGAGTCAAAGACATGGCGGCTAGGTTCCAATAAGTAGGTGGTACTTATAGCAATTCTACAACTTGTGAGGTACAAATTTATGGTTTTTAGGGAGCAGGGAGCAGGGAGCAGGGAGCAGGGAGCAGGGAGCAGGTAAGAGGGAAAAGGGAATAGGGAATAGGGAAAAAATAATGTGTACCTCATGAGTCCTATAAACGCTATATTAGTCTAGATTATCATCATTAGAGCGAGTCAAGTAATCTCTTAAAAAAGTTTACAAAACTATCGATATCTGAATCCTAAACATCCAGATAATAAATGATTAATTGGTAATTAATAATGACTAACAAAAATTAATGTCAAAGCTCCAAACCACTTTTTTGCAACTTCTTAAATGGATCCAGAACGAAATCAATAACACGACGTTGCCGGACAATCACCTCGGCTGTTGCAGTCTGACCTGGAGTTAAGGTAATCTTTTTGTTTTGGGCTTTGATATAGGGCTTTTCTAACTCGATTTCTAGTTCAAAGCTTTCTAGCTTGCCTTGGTTGGTTTCTGTCATCTTCGAGTCTGGAGAAATCCAACTCAGGTTACCTTTCAATACCCCATAGTTTTGGAAGGGATAGGCATCAAACTTCATCTTCACTGGCATTCCTACCTGTAAAGACCCACTCTCTGTAGTGGCTATTTGGGCTCGGAGTACTAGGGATGAATTCTCTGGTGCAATCTCTACAATTACCTCTCCCGGTTGGACAACATCCCCAGCGCCTTGGATCGGCAAATGAAAAACTGTGCCAGTAGCAGGAGCCTTGAGTACTCGTTGCTCTAACTGAAATTCCAAGGATTTAATCTGGGTTTTAGCCTGGGCAATTTCTGCTTGCAGGGTAGTAATTTCTGTTTCCAGATTCTTCAGCTGTTCCTCAATTTTTAGCACCGCCAGTTTACTCCCTTGCACTAGACTCTGATAGCTACGTTTCTGCTCTTTAAGGCGAAGTTCAGCTTGCTGAATATCAGCCTTAGCTTGATGAATAATCCGCTCGTAGCCGCCTTGGTGCTCTTTGAGGCGGGACTTGGCTTGCAAAATATCGGACTGGGCTTGCACAACGCTTTGGTCGTTTTCTTTTACCAGCTGTTCCGCTTCAATAAAGCGGTCTTGTGAAATGACACCTTCCTCAAACGCTTGTTTGTAGCGTGGGAGTCTTTCCTGGGCAGCTGATAACCGAATTAATGCTAATTTATAAGTTGCTTGGCTCGATTCAATGGATTGCTGAACTTGATTGATTTGGGCCAGTTTTTCCTCTTTTTGTAAATTATGGATATTCTTGAGAGAATCTAGATTATACTTTGCCTGCTCCACTTGAACCTGTTTTTCCAATTCTTGAGCTTGGTTCTGTTGCTGTTGGGTATGCAGTCCCAGCATCAATTGATTCTTGAGTATGTCCAACTGCGCCAGCCGATTCTGTTGACCTGTCTGTCTTTGATGCAACTGCTCAAGCTCAGCACGAACTAAATCTGATTCTAACTCCAGTAAAATCTGTCCTGCCTTGACGATCTCCCCCTCTTTGACTTTCAGGGCAGCCACCGTTCCAGACACTGGTGCATCCAACCTAATGGTTTTCCCCTTAGGCTCAATCCGCCCTCTGGCACTGCCGGTCTCATCTACCTTGGAGAGCATTGACCAAGGTAAGAGGATACCGGCAAAGATGACTAACAGATAGAGCAATCCCCGAGTCCACGCTCGTGGCAAGGTATTGAGCAAATCATGGGTGAGTTCAGACCAGTCATCACCGAGAGATGGTGATTCGGCTGATGGTGATTCGGCTGATGGTGATTCGGCTGTTTGGGTTGGCGGTGGTGTCTGATTAGTGTTTAGGGAGTCCGGTGGATTGATGACTAAACTATTGCTATTTATATAGTCATCGTTTGGATTCTTCGGAAAGCCTGAGTTAGGAAAGCCTGAGTTAGGGTCGTATGGCATAATTCACAATTGGTAATTGCTATAGCATTTTTAAAAAAGGGAGTAGGGAATCGGGAGTAGGGAGTAGGGAGTAGGGAATCGGGAGTAGGGAGTAGGGAGTAGGGAGTAGGGAGTAGGGAGTAGGGAATCGGGAGTAGGGAGTAGGGAGTAGGGGAAAAACTATGTGTAAATTATTACTATTAAAAACGTTTTATATACTTGCATTTTTATGATATTTTTTTACATAAATATCATAAAAATGTTGATTTTTTTATTTGTTTTTTTAAGTTTAATTTGACTATCAATCAAGAAGGATACAGCGTTTTTTATAACTATGAAGTACACAGCATTTTTTCCCTGTTCCCGATTCCCGATTCCCGATTCCCGATTCCCGATTCCCTGTTCCCTGTTCCCTGTTCCCTGTTCCCTACTCCCTACTCCCTGCTCCCTATTCCCTTTAATTAGGATTTCAATCAGCAAGAGTAACAGTTAGTTGTTGCTGATTGAGATAAAAGTAGTGACCACGCTTAGCCATCAATGTTTCGTGGTTACCACTTTCGACCAAGATTCCTCGATCAAGTACTAGAATTACATCAGCTTGGCGCACGGTAGAGAGGCGATGAGCAATAACTAAGGTGGTTCGACTTTTCAAAATTGAGTTGAAGTTAGTTTGAATGATGCGCTCGGATTCAGCATCCAGGTTGCTGGTGGCTTCATCTAAAATCAACAAGCGGGGATTCCCTACCAAAGCACGGGCGATCGCTAGGCGCTGACGTTGACCACCAGATAACATACCACCCCCCTCGCCAATTTGAGTCTCATAACCCATGGGTAGCTGTTTAATAAACTCATCTGCACCAGCCTGTCGCGCTGCTTCCATAATTTTTGCTAGGGTTGCTGAGGGATCGCCCATGGCAATGTTTTCCCGAATAGTTTTGCCAAACAGAAATGTATCTTGGTTAACTACACCAATTTGCTCCCGCAATGAGCGCAGGGAAAGACTGGTGATGTCTTGACCATCAATTAACACTTTGCCATCTGTGGGGGTATAAAGCCCCAAAACTAACTTGGAAATGGTGGTTTTCCCTGAACCACTGCGACCGACTAGGGCTACCATTTGCCCTGGTTTGACCTCAAAACTGAGATTTTCGAGTACATTAATATCGCTTTGAGGATGATAACGAAAGGTGACCTGCTCAAAGCGAATGTGACCCTTCAGTTGTGGTAAGGATTGACGAGGTTGCTGCTGCAAATCTTCTTCTGGTTCCGCATCCAGCACATCATTGATGCGTTCCACTGCAATCAGCACTTCCTGTAACTCATTCCACAACACCGTTATGCGCTGGAAGGGGTTAATCACATTATTTAGCAACATATCAAAGGCAACTAATTGACCGATGGTGAGTTGGTTTTGAATCACCAGCCACGCTCCATACCACAGCAGAGCAGTAGTAGCAACTGTTTCGATAGTGTTACTGAATATTTGTAACTGGTTGCTGATGATTTGCCCAGAAAAGCTAGTTTTGATTGACTTATTCAGCAGTTCCTCCCAATGCCAGCGCACTGTTTGTTCAACTGCCATGGATTTAACTGTGTTAATCCCGGTCAGGGTTTCGATCAGATAACTTTCTTGATTAACTAAAGCATCGAATATTTCTCGGGAAATCCGGCGCAAGAAGGGGGTGGCTATTAATGCCAGCAGGAAAAATGGCGGCACAATTAACAACACTAGCGCTGCGAGTTTCCAGCTGTACCAGAACATCAGACTCACGTAGACAAAAACAGTGAGTAAGTCGAGCAAGATTGATATAGCTTCGCCAGTGAGGAAGCTTTGAATTTTTTCGTTTTCCTGGACGCGGGAGACAATGTCACCGACAAAACGAGACTCAAAGAAGTTTAAGGGTAATCGGAAGGTATGGCGAATAAACCCGACAATCAGCGCCAGATCGACTTTGTTAGCGGTGTGGTCTAGCAAATATTGCCGTAAGCCAGTCATGGCAACTTGGAATAAGCCAAACAGCAGCAAGCCTAACCCAACAGCGTTTAAGGTCAGAGTACTACCTTGCACTATTACCCGGTCTAACAATAGCTGTGTGAATAGAGGTGTAACTAGTCCGAAGATCTGAACTAAGATAGATGCGATCAATACCTCTAGAAGCACCAGCCCGTGAGGTTTCATTAATTCAAAGAACTGCCAGAAGGCAACACTGGCCTCCTTGGCTTCCTTGAGCATTGCTGTCGGTTGCAACAGAAGGGCATAGCCAGTCCAATTTGCTTTGAAATCGGAATGGTTGAAGGTTTTTTGACCAATGGCAGGGTCTCCTACAATTACGCGATCGCGAGTCACTTTATAGACCACGATGTAGTGTCTGCCCTCCCAATGGGCAATAGCGGGCAGTTTCTCTGTTGCCAATCGGTCGAGACTAGCTTTGACCGGTCGGGTAGAAAAGCCGATGCTTTCTGCTGCTGTAGCTAGACCTCGTAGTGATGTGCCATTGCGGTCAACATTGGCAACATCCCGCAAACGATTAACGCTGAAACGCTTACCCCAGTAGCGACCGATCATAACTAAACAAGCAGCACCACAATCTGAGGAACTCTGTTGGGCAAAGAACGGATAGCTTTGAGTAACTTGCTGCCACCAATGGCTGACTTTGACTGTAGGGTTGGGAAAGTAAACTCGACGGGTCTTGGGCTTTGGTTTTCGCTCTGGAGACGGTTGAGCAGGTGCGACAGCTGACAAGGTATTAGCCAATGCTGGAATAGGTTGGTCGTTAGCCGATGGGGTAGCATCAGACTCAATCAGCTCACTAAGTTGTGGCAAGTGGAGTAGGGCAATTTTGCTATCACCATTGCTGAGACTATATAGCTGAGTTGGCATCCTCACCTGCCAAGAGTTTCCTTCCTTTAACTGGGAGGGAGTGTAGATGCTGCCAGCATTGAGGGTTTTGCCAGAACCATGGAGTAGCTCTCCGTGTCGGAGCAGCCAAAGTTTTTGATTCTTTAGTAGAGAATCTGGGAGTGTGCCGACTTCCAGAGTATAGGGTTTTAATAGGGATAGGGTTTTAAGTAATCCTTCTCGGGGTAGATTCTCGAAAAAACCATTGCGACGACACAATAAGAATAGATCCCGCAATACTGCTTGTCTATGCAGGTGATCCCTGATGGTAGGATAGTTACGGAGCAAGGGCTGCAACAACTCACCAGCAAGATAGCAAACCTTGAGCTTGACAGAAGCTCTGGCAGTGTAAGGCTGAAACGATTCTTCTGGAAACAAGGTCAGCTCGCCGAAGGTGCTGGATGCTTCTAGGGAAGCCAGTAAGTTATTGTCCTGATCGAGGAGCCTAACTTTGCCAGCCATAACCATGTAAACGCCAACATTCCCATTACCTGCTTGCCAGAATGCCTTACCTGCCCTTGGTTCCAGAATTTTAATACCTTTGAAGCAGCGGTCGAGTTCCTGTTGAGGGAGTGCTTGTCCCAGGGTCTGGGCAAGTTGTTGAGCAAAATATTGCTTGAAAGCAGCTTGAGACGATGAATCCTGAACCATGGAGTTTACTCCAATCAATCAAAACATTCCTAGAGCTTGGATTCAGTAATAAAAATCTGGGTATAATGTCTTGATGCCATTCCGTAAGTTTTGACTGACAAAAATCTACTTGTGAAATATTACTGAATTAGCTCTGATTAGGATTGAATTTACAATCATTACTTCCTAATGATTGCAATAAATAATCTGTTTTTAACCTGCTACCCAAGTGTCATTTTTCTGTCATTTGTCAGTAATTTTATTACTAGTTATGAGTTGTCTTATTAGTTGTCCGAAGGACTAGACTTTAACTCTTGATAACCAACTATTGCCAAAAAAAATTTTGTACTAGCTATACTAGCTGTACTAGTTGTACTAGTTGTACCAGCTGTTGATTTTTTGTGGATTGAATGGCCACAATTTCAAAGATTCAGTTAATGAGGCAGAAGACAAGTTGCGAACAACAATGCCACACCCCTCAGTTTCAGAAGGATTCTTGGTATTCTTGGCCTTGGAGGATTTATTGCGGGTGGAAAGTCCCATTTTTTTCAGCAGACGGTTGATATGGCGATCGCTGACCTCAATGCCAAACTCTCGGGTCAGATGCTTGTTCAACCAATGGGCTGTCCAAGAGTGAAATGAATAGCCATACTCACGGGGACTATGACTCACCAGCTCTTTCAAACGTTCAAGGTATTGGTCATTAATGGTCTTAGGTCGGCCAATTGGCAAAGCATTCCAATTGTGCATGTTACCCGTTTGGAGTTGGCAAATCCAATACCGTGCGGTTTCTTGAGAGCAGTGTAATGCTGTACAAATTTGAGTCTGAGACTGACCTTGATCTGCCAGCAACATAATCTCAATCCGACGACGGTATTCTGGGCGTAAATTAGTTTTTAGGCTTTCTAGCAGCAATTGTCGTTGATCTGGAGTCAAAAACTGACCTGCTTCTAAATCCCTGTTTTCTGGAGCACTGTGTTGAACGTAAGTTACAACCATATGACAGCTAAATGTGTTGACACACCCTATACTGATAAAATTATATGAATTTTTCAAGAAGTGTTAGTAAAGTTTTGTTGAAAACATCGTAATTATGAAGCTCTGTAAGCTGTTATGCATTAAAAATGCCTAACAGCAATGCAGAAGGCAGAAGGGAGAATGGACAATAGTTTCACGGTTTTTTTCCTGATTTACTAAAAGGTAGTTTAAATGCGCGACAGCAAAACCTGGAAAAACAGCCATTTTGGCTGAGGGGGTGACAACAAGGCTAAAAGCTATGCAGTGGCCTCACGGGGAGGCAGCGCGGTCTTGGGGGTTCCCCCCACTCGCGCTTTGCCGTGGTTTCCCCCACTCGCGCTTTGCCGTGGTTTCCCCGACTCGCGCTTTGCATCAAGACAAGGAAGTTGAATCCAAGTGTAAACTTTCTGTTGCAAACTCTTCTATTTTTCCTGCGGAATGTGGGTTTAGGAAAAGAAAATATTTTTCTTTGGGTGCTTTGAAGTAGTTGTTTAAGTTGTCACCAGTGTAATTTCCCATGTCATTTGCTCCCTATTGATTGCAATGGCTTGAGGATTTGTGGATTGCTATCTTCGGAAAGATTCACCCGATTTGTCTGAGTTACATCAAGAAATGCTTATTCTTAATAGGATTGGTTTGGCAATTAAGAGGATTATGCTTTCTTGACTGCCCTCACTGTATTAATCACTCCGAAAATCCAATTTTTATACAGTTTTATATAAAGTTTTGTAACTATTATGATAAAGTTTTGTAACGAATCTCAGAAAACAAGGAAGTTGAATCCAAGTGTAAACTTTCTGTCAGTACTCCTTCTTTTTTCCCTGCCTAAGCGAGCCCTGTTGACAAACAGGCTTTGTCAGTCCGGCTTCATGGAGGCGATTAATCCCAGAAGATGCCAAACCAGTCATAGTTGAAAACTATCCGAACTTTTCTAGTTTACCTGCGGAATCTGGGCTCCCGTTATAAGTGGGCAACAATTTCCATCTGTTCCATTTGTTCCCTTAGCCACTCAGAAAACAAATCTGAAAGAATCTCAGAGCGCAACTGCTGATCCAATTGCGGTTGAATGATTTCCTCAACCAAAATCAGGTGTACTCCAGATGAGGTGACAATGGGTTGGAGAATCTGGGGCGGAGTGGCAGCAAAGACCGCAGCCGCAATCTCTGGCTTGAGTTGTTGGCGCTGTAGTATTCCTCGATATCCCCCAGAGCGGCGTAGTGACACGTCCTGAATATGTTGGCGAGCAATCTCATGGAAACTGACTTCCCCTTCCTTGAAGGCATAAAAGAGTTCCCAAGCTAGGTCTTCGTCCTCCAAAACCACTTCGTACATGACGACTCCGGCATAATCAAGCTGGTGCTCATAAAAAAAAGACTCAACTTGATCTCTAAACAGATGTTGAGCGACCTTGTCAGCGATGGTGTTGGTGTAAATCAATGCTTCAAAATCATCGAGAGATAGATGATGTTTTTGCAGCCACGACCAAGTCTCGTCAGTGTTATGAAGTTCGGTGGCGAGACGGAAGTCGTCTGCTGCCTGTTGGAGTTCTTCCGGCTCCACTTGAATGCCAGCCTCTGCTGCTGCTGACTCAATAATCTTGCAAGTAACAATGCCCTCCACTAAGCTAGGAATTTGGCAAGAGAGCCTGACATGCTCAAAAAGAGCTTTCTGGTCAATAGTAATCAAGCTTTGCATACTATCCTGCTGAATTTTACTTAATTTGAAACTCAATGGTTAGTTGGATGAGGCACTAGGGACTATACCTAATACCTAACACCTTGGCCTAACCCTCAAAACTAAATTGACAGTAAGCAGTCAGGGGTCAGCGGTCAGGGGTCAGCGGTCAGCTTATTTTCTTCAAAAGCACCTCAAGTAGCCTGGCCACAGGCCAAGGCTGATAGCTGATAGCTGATCGCTGATCGCTGATAGCTGATCGCTGATCGCTGATCGCTGACCGCTGATCGCTGATCGCTGATCGCTGATCGCTGAATGCTTACAATTGACAGACTACTAGGGTTGAAATGACTCATCATTTTTTATTCTAGCCATCCATCTTTGAATTATGTCTGAGAAAAAGATGAGATTTTGTTTAAATAAGACATAATTAAGTAACTTGTGTCTTGCTATCCCAAAGAAAGATATAAGTCACTTAATTATGTCTCAAAACAAAAGACAAACCCCAGAAAATATGTCTTTTTTACTAGAATTAAATTCTTTATTTATGTCGATTTTAGCCTTGATTTAAGTCCAAAAAGCCCTATAAAAACCCTTGACTTTTTCTGTTTTTGGTACGATTATGAAATTAAGAAGTTAGCAAGCTTACTAGTCATGAATAGTTGCATGCTAACTGAATAACTAACATCTGAAAGTAAGGAAAAACCCAAATGTCTACTATTAAAATTGCTGAACTGCGTCCTGCTGGTTCAGAGCTATTCCAAGATTCCGAAAGCTTCCTCAATGAGCTAAGCGATGGTCAGGAAATGGACATGGTTTTAGGAGGAGGAGGAGTTAACACTATAAATACCGCTAGTCTGGTGAGCGTAAGTAACGTTATCGTCTTCACTGTTCTCACGAATGTTAACAAGGGTAAGGGTCGGAAACGCCGCCGCCGCCGTCGTCGTAAGTACTAAGTTCCTTAAGTAAAGGGATTTCGCTCTTTACGAAGTCGGTTGTAATTGATATCTTGCACTAATGTCAGTAGTCAGCCAGGGTTTAAATCCCTGGCTGATCAATCAAGTCCTCTGACCTAGGAATCAATGTTGGCCACATTATGATTTCAGTCTATTTTAATGGACTTTATCGGTTAGCCGCTTGTTAAAACCACGAGCGGGCTGTAGGGGTTACCGACAATCATGCAAGATATAAGTTCAGTCGGAGTCCTTATGGCTCCGATTGATTATTTGCAAAAATCCCCAACCATAAGACCTTAATCAAGACCTTATGTCCAAAAAGTAAAGGTAATCCTATTGACTTTTAGGGCTGAATAACTAAATATTAATAATTAATCAGGGGTAAGCATTCAGCCGTCAGCTGTCAGCGGTGAGCCTTGGCCGTTGGCCACGCTACGCGAATGACTGATAGCTGAATGCTTACGATTTAGGGGTATCTGAATCAGGGATTAACAAAACTGACATGCTGCCCTTGTGGCTGCTGACGTTAATTTGAAGTTTATTATTAAATAATATAGTATGGCATTTTTATTAAGTTCTAAAAATGTTTTCGAGTACCTGATTGAGCAGGGAATCTGTACTGAACAGGAACAAGCTCTGGGTAAAATTGAGCCCAAGGCTGCCAAGAACTTTAATTTGCTCCTGACCTTGCCAGAAGGTCGTAAGCTCCTAGTAAAACAAGAGCCTTACGACCAAGACGGTGAAACCGTAGGTGAGTTTTTGAAGGAATGGCGCTCTCAAGAGTTTTTACGACAATTCCCAGAGGTGAGTCACCTGGGGTCTTGGCTACCTGAAGTCCTCCATTTCGATCCAGATAATTCCATTATTGTTTTTAACTACCTGAGTGACTATCAAGACCTAACCGAGTTCTACGGTAAGGAGAATGTCTTTCCGAAAGCGATCGCTAGCTCAATTGGAGCGATGGTAGCTAGTATTCATCGTGCCACCTTAGGTAGTCAGGACTATCAGGACTTTTTCTCGGAAAAATCAGCAGCTCCATCCCCGGCTCAGGCTCAGAATATGACCAATAATTTGGAACGGATTGGTCCGGAAATATTTAGTCAAGTACCCGCAGACGGTCTGAAATTCTTTGCCCTCTATCAGCGCTACGATAGCCTCGGAAAAGCGATCGCTAAACTGAGTAATACTTTCGATGCTTGTTGTCTGGTTCACAATGACCTGAAGTTGAACAATATCCTGTTACCCAACGATTGGGAGCAAGCAACGTCAGCCCCAGAGTCAGATGGCATCGTTCGACTTAGACTAATTGACTGGGAGCGCTCTAGTTGGGGAGACCCAGCCTTTGATATAGGCTCAATTATCACCAGTTACCTGACCATCTGGCTAAGTAGTCTAGCGGTTAGTAAGTCGATTGATATCGAAGAAGCATTGAATCTAGCTATGACTCCCCTAGAACAGATCCAACCTTCCATAGCTGCCCTGATTCGGACTTATTGCGATCGCTTTCCAGAAATTTTAGAGCGCTACCCTAATTTTTTGCAGCGGGTGATGCAATTTTCTGGTCTAGCCTTGATTCAAACCATCCAGGCCATAATTGAGTACCAGAAATCCTTTGGCAATACAGGGATCTGCATGCTTCAAGTCGCCAAGAGCTTGTTATGCCGTCCAGAAGCATCGATCCGAACAGTTTTTGGTATCGAGGAATCAGAACTAATTGGTCTTAATCAGATCTTGCACCAAGTTTAAAGTCAAGGTAGGGAACAGGGAATCGGGAATCGGGAATCGGGAATCGGGAAAAAATCCAGTGTACCTCATAGTTATGAAAAACGCTGTATAGGGATCCGTGTAGGAATTGTGATAATTTTTGTTCCCGACTCCCGACTCCCGACTCCCTACTCCCTACTCCCTATTCCCTTTCCTATAACAATTTACAATTTTAAAACCAAAAAACTATGCAATTACTTGAATCACTACCAAATCAACTGCCAGATGCTGTACCGGAGCAGCTGCGAACTGCACTAGAAAACATTGTCAACCAGCTTGAGATCCAGAAGTCCAACTTCTCTATTCGCCATCAAGATTACGAACCCTTGGAACTTCCAGCTGAGGTAGCAGAACGCTTTGGGCAATTGCCCTTAGAATTGCAAAAAAAGTATCTGAGTTTGCAACTGCGGAGTTTTCTCTACGGGATTTACTACAACGGTTCTCTAAAAGATGATCTAGCCCTCAATGGCGATTCAGATGACCTGACACTGCACCAAAATTTAGAAAACAATACTTTCCTGGGGATAGATTTAAAATTCTACCAACGATTAGATGAAAGCAATACTGGTGAGGGCTACTTTGATCCCGATTGGTTGGTGCTAAGGCAAGAAAGTGATGGCACTCTGGCAGTAAATAAGGGGGGTTTAACTCTACATATCGAGCCGAAGGAGCATTTACAACCAGAAGCACAATCTCCCGCTGTTGGGGACGACGTTGCGGTGTTGCTACCTCCGAATCTGGTACAAAACGGATTCTATATGGCAGTCGGTAATCTCGGTATGTATGACTATGGGAATCCAGATAGTGAAGGAGAAATTGTCCGCATCTACTTCAACTTAACCGCTGAAGGTGCAGTGGCGGTAATGGGTAGCCTGACGCAACAGTTAAATCAAATCCCGGTGCCATTCTCTTTTAAGGTTCTCTATAATCCTGAGGATTACAACCGCTACGACTCAGGAGTACTCTACTTTGACAACAACGACTATGAAGCAGTGCGGGTAGTGCTTCAGAAGGTTTATAAAGAAAACCAATCCTATTTTAAGCCAGAAGTACCCCTGTTCACCAAATTCCTAGCGCCAGGATTGGGGTTAGCGGAAGAACCAGACCAGAAATTTGCTGACCAAGAAAGTTTCGGTATGAACCGCTGTCAAATTGTTGCTAATGGCTTATTGGAAGCTCACTACAAAGGGGACGATTCTCCAGAAGCTCGCGTGGCAGCAATTCTCCAAGAATTCTCCCTGTTGGAGATTGAATTGCAGCAGTGCTACCTAAATGCCAAATCTGAAGACATCTATACTCCCTTAGAGTTATGAAGCTAACTGATCTGACCAGCACCGTGACCCCATCCCCTGCTAAAGAAACGGTTTCTGCTAGAGTTAAATTCCCAAAGTCAGATTTACCTTTTTACCGCAAACTGGGACGCACTGACTTAACCGTAAGCTGTCTGGGATTAGGTGGTGGGGGACACATTTCTAGTGAGGATACTCTCTACGCCTTTGACCAAGGAATCAACTACTTTTTTTACTCTAGCGATCTACATCACTATCTCTACAGTTCTATGGCTGGGGCGCTACGCCAGCTTTGTGGACGGGGTTCCTCAGTTAGAGAGCAGGTCGTTCTGGCAACGGTAACTTACATGACCAGGAATCCCGATGCCATCTTGACTTATCTATACGATCAGTTTGTAGACTTGGGAATTGACTACATTGATATATTTTTTTGGGGTTGGATTGATGCTGACAATGGGGATAATTTCGAGAAATGCTTGAATATTTCTAACGATCTGCGCGGTCCAAATACAGTTTATCAGCGCACCATAGAAAGAATGTTTGAAACCTCAGAACGTCTCAAAAAAATGGGTGCTGTGCGCTATATTGGTGCTTCATTCCACGACCACGATCTTGCCCGAAAGTGGCTAAATAGCCCTTTATTAGATGTGGTCATGGTTCGCCATAATGTTGCTCACCGCACTGCTCAGCAAAAGGTCTTTGCGGATTTAGCTCCCGAAGACCCCCAGCGACCGGGTATTGTTACGTTTAAGTCAGCTGGAATGCAGACTGTTCTTTGGACTCCTCCGGAGGATCTACCAGAAAACTGCTGGACACCTTCAGTACCAGATTTATATCGCTACTCTTTAAGTCAGAACTGTGTGGATGTCGCCTTGGCAGGTTTGACTTCTCGTGAACAAGTTGATGCAGCAATCAAAGGCATTCAAAAAGGCAAACTAACCCAAGCTGAACTAGACTATCTCAATCTCTATGGCGATTTACATCGCAACCGCATCAATATCGAAGAAATTCCACCTGAACGCTTGATTTACCAACCTGAACCTGTTGTTATTCATAGATGAGAGGTAAGCTATCAGCTATCAGCCATCAGCTATCAGCTTATGCGTTATGTCACAGCGTCGAAGCCTGTGCCACGCTAATTGAGGTGCTATCAGCCAACGGCCAAGAGCTTTTCCCCAAACTTTAAATTTGATAAAATCTCGAACTATTAAATTATACCTTTTGAGGTTTATTTTAAGCTGACGGCTGACAGCTGACGGCTGAGTGCTTACAGAATTTATACTGTTAAACTACACCATTGATTAATCACAAAAAACCATGACACAAACGACAGAAACCTTAGAAAAACCGCTACTACTAGAAACTTCCCCAGTAACGGATGCAGATATTATTGGTTACCTGCGCCGTTCCAGGAAATTTGCTGAAATTGCTACCTTAGCTGAACAAGATGCTTTGATTTTGGATCTGTGTGAGGAATTTAGTATTACAGTTTCCGATCAGGAATGGCAAGCAGCTGGAGATGCTTTTCGTGTAGAGCACAAGTTGCTAGGGGTTACTGAAACCAATACTTGGTTTTCTCAGCAGAAGATTACTGTAGAAGAGTGGTCTGAAGGCATTAAAGTCGAGCTATTGACGAAGAAATTAAAAGAGCATCTGTTTGGAGGAGCTGTCGATGGTGATTATATTAGCAATCGCGAAAACTATAGACGAGTAGCCCTTTCTCAAATTCTTGTGCTTGACCTAGCCCAGGCTTTGAAAATAGTTAAAGCACTCCGCTATGACAACGCTTCTTTCTGTGCTTTAGCACTGGAACACTCGAAGGGGAAACAGTCCCAAGAAAATGGCGGTTTTGTCGGGATTTGCTTTCTAGCAGAACTTTCCAAAGACATTGCCAAAGGGATTTATGAAGCTAAAGAAGGTGAAGTGATCGGACCGATTCAAACTAAACTTGGCTATCATATCCTCAGAGTTGAGAAGTGGTTTCCAACGGAACTAAGTGAATCCGTTAGAGAGGCAATTTTAGAATCCCTATTTCAGGATTGGTTACAGGATCAAAGCCAGAATGATTCTGTAGAAAATTCGTAAGCAGTCAGCGTGTCGCTGATAGCTAATAGCTGATAGCTAATACGCGACACGCTGATAGCTTGCTACTTACAAAGGAAGCACATGAATCCTGGCAATTAAGGAGTAGCTTAAGTTAAGCAAAAGGAGGTTGGTTAAAAAAACAATGTTATCTAAGATACCTGTTTTACTAGCATTAGCTGTTAGTGGGTTTAACTCAGTTAGTGGGTTAGATAGTATTTGGCTTGAGCCAGTTAAAGCACCAGTTGTTAGTCAGCTTAATACGATGAGTGTTCAAGGTAGTAGTGTTTTGAAAACGGAAAGCAGAAAAGTTAGCCCTTTTACTGCGATTGACGTTAGTGGTAGTTATGAGATTGAACTAGTTATTCAGCCAACTACCAATCTTGAAATTAGCGGTGATGATAATATCTTGCCCCTAATTATTACAGAAGTTAGAGATAATACCCTATTCATTTATCCTGAAAAAAGTATTTCTCCTAAAACCCTATTAAAAATTAAAGCATCTAGCCAAAACATCGAGCAAATATCTACCCATGGCGCTAATTATGTGAAAGTTTACAATGTCAATAATCAGCGGTTAGACATTGAGGAAAATGGTAGCGGCAAAACTGAATTATATGGCAATACGAAAGAGCTATATCTAAAGGTATATGGAGCGGTTGATGTCAATGGTAAAAATCTTTCTTCAACCAAAGCTAAGGTTGATCTATTTGGTGCTTCCCAAGTAGATGTTTATGCCACTGAAGAGCTGAATGCTAGTGTATTTGGGTTAGGAAATATCAATTATTACGGCAATCCTAAAAATGTAATTAGAAACATATTAGGATTAGGTTCGATTACTAAATTTTAGCAAGGCAAAAGGCAAAAGGCAAAAGGCAAAAGGCAAAAGGCAAAAGGCAAAAGGGGACTGGGATCTATCTTTTTAATGTGATTTCACTAATATACAGTTTAAATGCACAACAGCTTAAGGAGTAAAAACGATGATTTTATTTGGAAGTGACGATAACTTTTTTTCGGGATCTGAGTTTGGCATTAAGCTAGAGGAATTCAATACTCTTTCGTTTTTGAAACCTAGAGTCAGCATTTCTTCGTTGAATAGCAGCTTTAATCGAAGTCAGATTTTTGGCGGGAGAAGCAATGACATTCTGGTGAGTAGAGCAACCAGTACGACTTTCAACGGTGGCAACGGTAGTGACATTCTGACTAGCACGAGTGGTAATAATTCCTTTTCTGGAGGAGAAAGTGATGACATTCTTGTAGGTGGAATAGGAAATGATACTCTTGATGGTGGAGAAGGTAACGACATTATCGCTGGCCTTAGTGGAGATGACTCGATTTCTGGCGGGTTAGGGGATGACACTCTCACAGGTGGAGGTATTTCCGTGTCTCAAGACGGTAACTCTACTACTATCAAGGTCATTGATACCAGTGGCATTGATACTCTTAGTGGTGGAGAGGGAGCTGATAGATTCGTGCTAGGGGGAAAGTCTCAATTGTTACCTGAAAGCACTGCAACTCCTGTGATTCAGTATGATGAAGCAGGGAATGATGACTATGCTCTGATTACGGACTTTGATACTAGCGAGGATGTTATTCAACTTGGTGGTTCTAAAAGTGATTATCGCTTGGGTTCATCCCCGATTGGTTTACCGTCAGGTACAGGAATATTCCTAGGAAATGAGCTAACTGCTATTGTCCAAGGGAGTTCAGAGCTTGATCTTAGCGCTAGCTATTTTGAGGGTTCAGAAGGGTAGGTTGAAGGTATAAAGTTGTTTGGTTGAAGGTTGTTTGGTTGAAGGTTGTTTGGTTGAAGGTTGTTTGGTTGAAGGTTGTTTGGTTGAATTCTAAATTCTAAATTCTAAATTCTAAAAGTCCTTGAAAACTAAAATTATAATCATTACAATAATCATGGCAACCGAAATTTAGTTTTTTACTCATGTCTACAGACTTTATTCCGAATCACGACAATAATCCTAAGAAACAACGTATTAAGTCCATTAAGGGCTCTCCTGAAGCAGTTACCAAGACTATTTACGGTCTTTCTGCACTGGGGTATGGGTCGGTTTCCGACTGGAGCCCTTTGCAAGCAACCGGCATTCCGGGGCAAGTAATTAGTTTTGCAACCAAGTATCAAACTTGGCGTTAATAGGTTAAATTTATGGGGGGGTTTCCCCCCCGGTCTGGTCCGCTAGGATCACATCCGGATTGATTCGGAAACTGATAGACAAGACAATTACGTTTACAGCATTGAAATAGCCGTGGATAGTATTTCTACGGCTATTTTTTTTGTAAGTATTCAGTTATCAGCTATCAGCTATCAGCTATCAGCTAATGCGCTACGCGAACAGCTATCGGCTTACAGCAAATTTTGCCCCCCTAGCCCCCCAAATTTGGGGGGAAATTGAGTTAAAGTCCCCCGCCCCCCTAACCCCCCAATTTTGGGGGGAATTAGCGGATGCTTCGCTTTTTGATAGTCGGGGATTTAGGGGGCTTGCAGCTAAAGGTAGTGAGGTCAATTCATCTGAAAACGGCTGTATGATTGGGGCTACACCTATGGTGGGCAGTGCCTAGTAACGGGTTTTGTCAGCTGATCTGTATCAAGCACTGCCCACCCTACATCAACTAAAATTAATTAAATTGATCGTAATGACCACCTATTGCAAAAATATAAACATAGTTATCATCAAATTTGTAAATAAGGCGATCTTTTTGAGAAATTATTCTTGACCACAACCCCGATAAATTATGTTTTAACGGTTCAGGTTTTCCCATTCCTTTAGCGGGATCGTCTCTCAGCATTTCTTTGATGATTTTACAAAGGGTTTGATGGAGTTTTTTGTCTTTTTTACGAAGTTATTCGTAAATTTCCCAAGTTTTGCCCTCAAATACTAAGTATCTCATCTAGTTCTTGTTGATTGGGAGAGTAGCCTTTATTTTTGGTATGGGTAGCTTGAGAATGGTTAATCTGTTCCATTAAATGGCTATTTTGTAATACATACAATGTTTCTTGTTGTTGTTCCCAATCTTCGGCACTAATAATAATAAAGTCTCCCTGATTGGGATCGGTGATTTTGAGGGGAGTATGTTGATTAATGACTTGTTTAATAAAGTCTTGAATGTTAGTCTTAAATTGCTTGATAGGAATAGAGTTCACGGTTTTTTCCTCATTTATACTTAAGTATAGCAGGTTAATATTTCCTTGAGTTGCTTGTAAGCATTTATCTCAAGTCCGGTTGAATACCGATAATAAAAGTTTATCGAAGGCAGCTTTGCTGAAGTAAAAGAATAAGGTTTCAAGGGAATGGTGCGATCGCATTTAGCGGCTCCAAAAGAGCATCGGAACGGTAGAAGTCGGTTTCAGCTATAACAACCTATTCCTGGGTTTCTGTCGAAAAACGTCTGTAGGTTAATAAACACAACGAGGCAGTAATTATTAAAAAATATTTCTAGTTTATTGACAAGAACTGCTTGTTATACTAAACTACTTGAACTAAAGTTACCTATTCCCTAATCCCTGTTCCCTTTACTACATATATGACTATGGCTGATGAAAGCTAATGAAGTTCTGGAAAAATATGCAGCAGGAGAAAGGGATTTCCGCAGGGAAAATCTTAGAGGTCAATCGTTTCAGGGGCAAGACCTTTCAGGGGCGGATTTTAGTGAAGCGGATATTAGAGGGGCAAGTTTTAAGAATGCTATTTTAAGGGATACTAGGTTTTGTAAAGCGAAGGCGGGATTACAAAAACGGTGGGTAATTGTTCTTCTGTTGCTTTCATGGATAACGTCAGGAGTATCTGGATTTACCAGCTTCTCTGGTAGGTTTTTAGTAGCGCGAATATTTACCTATAAAGGCTTGCTAGAACAAGTCTTTGGCTGTATAGCTTTGGTTGTAATAATTGTTTTATTTACTGTTACCCTTCGTCAAAGTATCGAAAAAGCCGGAACTTTGGCCATAGGCATTGCCGGAGTCGGAGCTTTGGTTCTAGCCGTTGCTGGAACCGTATCTGGAGGCGAAACCGATGCCAATGCGATAGCCTTAGGCGGCGTTGCCGGGTTTGTAGGCGTAGTCGGAGCCGGAGCCGGAGCTGGTGCTGCTGCCGTAGTCGTGGGATTTACCCAAGCTGTAGGCGTAGCTTGTGCCGGTGCCGTAGGCGGAGTTTTTGCCTTTGCCTTTGCCGGAGCTGTAGCCTTTACCGTTGCGGGAGCTGTAGCCCTTGCCTTTTCCAAAGCTTTTGCTGGAGAGTTAGCCGGAGTTATAACTATAGTCCTAGCCTTACTTGGGACTTACCTGGGCTGGCGTATTCTAACAAGAGACCTCAAAGATGCCTGGATTCGCAGTATTGCTATTGCTTTTGCTGCCACAGGAGGAACCAGTTTTTACAAGGCAGACCTAACCCATGCTGATTTTTCGGGAGCTACCCTTAAAAGTACAGATTTAAGAGAGGCTAATCTTACTCATAGTTGTTGGCACAATACTATTAAGCTTGACCAAGCAAGACCAGGTAATACTATCTTAGCTGATAGGGCTATCAGAGAATTATTGGTTAGTGGTAATGGTTACAATAAGTCTTATGTTAAGGGTAATCTTAGGGGTGCAAACTTAAGAGGGGCTAATCTAAATAAGGCGAATCTAAAACTAGCTGATATTAGCGAGGCAACTTTACAAGATGCTAATTTAGAATGGGCTAATTTAACTGAAGCTCAAGCAGTTGGTACTGATTTTACTAATGCTTATTTTACGGGGGCTTGTTTAGAAGCGTGGAATATTGATTCAACAACTAGCTTTACTGATGTTGATTGTCAGTATGTGTTTTTACTAGAGAATCCCAATGCTATGGGAAGTCGAGAGCGCCGCCCCCATGACTCTAATCGTGTTTTTCAACCAGGGGATTTTGAAAAGCTTTATCAGCAGGTTATGAATACGGTGCAGATTCTTCTGCGTAATGGGGTTAATCCAGAAGCATTTCGTCAAGCCTTTCAAGAATTAATAGCGGAAAATCATGACATTAGTGGTGATTCAATTCAAGCAATTGAGAGGAAGGGCAATGATATTTTACTGACGTTGGAATTTCCAGAATCAACTGATAAGGGTAAAGTTGAAAGAGAATTTTTGGCAGTTTATGAAGCTAGGCTGGAAGCAGCGAAACAAACGGCTATGCTAGAAGCGGAAAGAAGTCATCTCAAAGATGTTAAGGAAATTGTTAGGGCTGCTTTCACTAGTAATCAGTTATCGAGTCCTACCATAAATCTTACAAATACAGTTCAAGCGGATAATGATATGTCAGATAATTCACAGAGTTTTGATATAGACCAAGGCCAAGCTAATAATCCTAACAATAACTCTAATCTTGTCAATAACTCTACTATAGGTGGTGGTATTGCTGGGAGAGATAATAAAGGGGATGTTATACACCACCATGCTCCTGACAAAAACCTAGCCGAAGCAGCAGCTGAAATTCAGCAACTTCTAAACCAACTATCCCAGACTAATTCCGCTAGTACTGAGATTGAGAAGTTAACAGTTGTAGCGAGGGCTGCTGAGGAAATCAAGAATAACCCAACCCTAAAAGCTAAGGTAGTCAATGCTATCAAAGCTGGAGGAGTGGAAGCTTTTAAGGAAGCCATAGACCATCCTTTAGTTAACATTTTAATGGCTACTATTGAAGGATGGACGGAAGTTTAGGGATAAGTAATCAGCTATCAGTGGCGTAGGGTGTGTTAGGGACGGGCTCCCCTTGATTTTCCCCCTGTTGATATCGGTTGAGATAGCCCGGCCCGTAACGCACCACCGGGTCAAACTAGAGATCCTTCCCCCTTGCCTCAGCGCAGCCCTATAAATAATTGATCTGTAGATAACTTAAGATTAGGAAAAAGGGAAGATTTGAGACAATCCCCTCTACGAAACATTACTTTCTGATATTGATCATTCACCATACAGCAGACCGTTACCGTCGGTTGTTTGGGGCTACCAATAAAATATTTTCCGCCAATACCGAGATAATCGACAATCCAGTATTCTGGAATCCCCAAAGCTTCGTAATCTTCATACTTACGAGCATAATCATTCTGCCAGTTTGTACTAACGACTTCAACTACAAGTTTTACTGTAGTACCCAGAGTTATCACTGCTTCCCTTGCCCACAGTGCTTCGTTGATTAGTTCTCCTTCATCAAGCACAACCAAATCTGGTCTGAAAGCATTGAAGGTTCCCAAGGGCTGAATTAAGCAACGGTGTGGGATAAAATAAGGTACATCTAAACGATCTATTTCTATATTAAGCTTTCGGCTAATTAAAGCCACGACTTGCTCGTGGGAGCCAGTTTGTTCTATTTCAATTAGCTCTCCATCAATTAGTTCGTAGCGTTGATCGTCTCCATACTGAGCAATAAATTCTTCTGGACTGATACCGGTTTTGGTTGCTGATAGAATCATAGGGAACAGGGAACAGGGAACAGGGAACAGGGAACAGGGAAGAGATAAGAGGCAATAGTGCTTAGCCTATTGTAGGGTGCGCTCAAAGTAATCAACATCTGCTGCTTCAACCGATTGATTATAAGAGGTTGTCTGATAAGTCTCATTTGCTACATATAAGCCCCCTAAATCCCCCAATTTTGGGGGACTTTTACCAGCAAATAGATTCTTGTTCCCCCCAGAATTGGGGGGCTAGGGGGGCAAAATTCAGTATCAAAAAACTTTTCATATATCCTCTAAGGAAGGCACCACCCAAACCCCTTGATTTTTACACTTGTTACCCTAATATTTTATCTTTTATTGTGAGTTAAAATAACTTGATCGGACTCATAATCCGATCGCCCGTAGGTTAAGAGAGTCAAAAATGATGCAAACAAGTCACTTCAATCAAATTTTAGAAATGATTGACGCTCTTTCTTTAGAGGAACAGAACGATTTAATGAATATTGTTAGACATAGACAAATTGAACAAAGAAGAGAAGAAATCGCTGTTAATATTACTAAAGCTCACCAAGACTATCAACAAGGTAACGTTTTTCGGGGTACAGTTGATGATGTGATCGCCGAATTAAACGATGAAGTTTATTAGTTAAATAAACCTAAGTTTTCCGACTAATTGCTATAAAATTGCTACAATCTGCTGATTCAGGAATAGCGGCAACTAAAATAGAGATAAACAAAGCAACTTGTAGACACCCTCATGAATTCAAAAACTAGCTTGATCGCTCGCATTACTCAAACCCCTGGTCAGTGTGGTGGTCGTCCCTGCATTCGAGGGATGCGAATTCGAGTTACCGATATTTTAGAAATGTTGGCTGAAAATGTTAGTGTTACTGAAATTTTAAAAGATTTCCCCGATTTGGAACTGGCAGATATTCAAGCTTGTCTGCTTTTTGCTGCACGACGCACTGATTTCCCCAGACTGACAGCATGAAGATTTGGATTGATGCTCAACTGCCTCCAACATTAGCAGCGAGCCTTTGGGTGGTGCGTTACGGAGCGGGCTGTTGCAACAGTCGCTACGAAGTTTAACATGAGGACAAGCCCGCCCCTAACGCACCCTACGCACGACGCACTGATCCCCTGTTCCCTGTTCCCTGTTCCCTAATATTTATAAGTGTTCAAGCGAAGATGATATGACCAATTAACTTAACTGAGCCACTACCTGATTTGCCAATAACGTTTCATTGGTAAGTAAATCATCAACAGTAACTCTCAAGTAACGTTCAGCATCAACTTGAAACTGGAGTTTAATGCGATCGCTTCCAGGATTGCCCAGGGGTGTTAATTTAGCCAGACTTCTTGCCCCATCTTTGTCATTGAGGGGTTGCACAGCGGTTTGACCCTGGCCTAACTGACGAGTAATCAAGCGATCGCCTTCAAAATAAATCTCTGTGCCACCAGTTTGGGAGCCTAACTCTCCTAAAATTAGCTCTATACTCGGTTGATTCTCTACTGATGCTCCTAAGAATAGTTCTACTGGCTCACTCATGGGGTAAGGCTGTCCTTCTCTAATGATTGAGTGCCAGTTGTGACGCTTTAACCGTCTATCCCAATAGCGAATTCCGTAGCTATGGTAGAGGAAATCTTGGACTTCGATACCTTGGCTGAGCTGAAGTGCGCCAGTTGCGATCGCTTCAAAGGGTTTTTGGCAACGAACCTTGCTTGAGTCGAAATACTGGTTTACCCATGCCTGAACCGCTGGGATCTTCACCGTGCCACCCACTAACAAGACACCATCTATATCTGGTACTTCTATACCGCTGCGTCTTGCTTGTTGCAGCACTTCCGTCATCCTATCATCAAGGGTATCAAAAAACTGGTGTTCTTTGAGGATAGTTTCAAAGGTCTCCCGGTCTAGTTTTAGTTCGTAACTCTCGAAGGTTTCATCATTAAAATAGACTTCTGTAGCTTCAGACTGCTCAGACAGTTGAATTTTCAGGCGTTCTGCTAGTCGAGTAGTCAAAGGCGATCGCATTAACCCTTGAGTTTCCACAAAATAATCCACCAGCCAGTTATCAATATCTGTCCCACCCAAATTTTGTCCCACTTTCGCCAGCACACGGGCAATTTTCACCTTCTGGCTAGACCCTTCACCAAAGGACTTTTGCCCCCACTTAAGAATAAACCCGAGGGGTTTTTTATTCCCTTGAGCCTCCTGATTCAGCTGTACCAGAGATAAATCCAGGGTGCCACCACCAAAGTCTATAACTAACAGAGTATCCCCTTCGGCAATACCATAGCCCAAGGCAGCCGCTGTCGGTTCATCCAACATCCTCACCTGTTCCACTGGCAACGATTGACAGATGCCACTAAGCCAATGGCGGTAAGCTTCAAAGCTATCCACAGGCACAGTCAGAATCACCGATTCAATCGCAGAATCCCCCGCCTCGGACTGGAGGGCTGATAGATTTTCAATAATTTGGTTGAGGAACCATTCCCCAACTTGTTCAAAGGTGATCCCGATGCCATCCAGTTCTGGCAGAAATCCCTGAACCTCAGCACCAATCCCCCGTTTGAAGCTGCGGAAGAATCGAGGGTCACTGGTGAGATCCAATCCGCGATCGCGTACTGCCTGTCCAACAATCACCTTACCCTGAGCTGCATCTTCCACATACACCAAACTGGGAATTAAGGGAGGATTTTGACTAAGTTGCAGAGCAAGTCCTGGTAACGTGATAGTTTCTGGCGTTTCCGTGACAGGGTTCCAGCGAGTGATTACCGTATTGCTCGTGCCAAAGTCAATAGCGTAGGACGTAGTACTGGTGCTAGGCATTTAATGTTTATTGAACTGATCTTATTGATATTCTTTATTATTAAATATCAGTTTATGGCCGAACTACTCAATAGCCAGGACACCTGTACCCAGGAAGACAGTTTAGCAATCCGTATCGGAATTGTGATAATTTTTGATGCCATCTTCCCGATTCCCGATTCCCGATTCCCGACTCCCGATTCCCGATTCCCGACTCCCTTTAGACCTCCAACTCTTGCCTAAAGGTTAGCCATGCTGTCATAGCCTCTGGATTAGATGCTACTCCTTTTTGCATCAAAATCACACCATCTTTAAAATCAATGATGCCATACTCGTTAGTCTTGGTGACCCGGTCAATCATGTTAACTAAGGAGCGCAACCGCTGACCATCATGCTTAAAGGCAATTTGATAGCGTTGTAACCGCCATAAATCTGCGATCGCATAATCCACCTTCACTACCTCGCCATTATCATTGCGCAACTGTAAGTCAGCTAAGCGGATGACTTCCCGACGTCCTGACAGATGAGGGACTAGATAGGTAGTAGCTGAGACACTAGCATTTGCAGGAATCTGAGCCAGTAATGACCGGATCGACCCCACACGAGACCACTGTTGGGTTAAGGGCACATAAACGAAGGGTTGGTAGGAATCCGGAAGGAGGAAATAAAAGGTTCGATTTGGGCTAGAGGTAATGGTCAACACTACCGCAAGGGTTAGACAAAAAATCCAAAAGCGCCGAAACTTAGACCTAGCAGAGATCACAGCTTGACTAAATTGGGGATGAGCTGACCACCAAAGTATCGCGCCATAAAATAGCCCAGGTACTACGGTCATCGCATAGCGGATATTAATAGCAAGCACTGATTGACCTTTACCCAACAGAAGTTTTAGCAAAGGAAATGCTGCGATCGACCAAGAAGCGGGAGCAATAGCTGGTATAAATGCTAACGGTAACCATTGACCTAATAAATATTGAATAGTGCCAAAAAAGGGAGTAAACAATTCTACTAGTAAACGCCAGGGATTGCTCAGCATACCCTTAATAATTTCCAGAGTAGACGCCTCATCCCCATCAGCGTACTGACCAAAACGCTCGATCATGAACCGTTGAGAAATATCTTCGGAAAATAGGGGCATAATTAGATTGGTCAACACAAGTATGTAACCGAAACTGAGGGTACAAACTGCCAGACCAATGCGAGGGTAGCGCCGACTAACGATTAAATAAAATCCCACACCAAACAAACCTATCCCGGAATCTTCCCGCACAGCTAAAATCAAAATTGCCAGCAACCAAAACAGCCACCACCAGCGTTTTTCCATAGCTAGCAGTAGCCCAAACACAAACAGCGGAATTTGGCAGATGTCATGGAAGTTGGCTAAGGTCGGACCGAGAATAGCATTAGCACAGTAAAAGCTAACCGTAATCATCGCTGCTAACATCGGTTGCAGATACTGTCTGGCCAGGATATACAAAACTACACCAGCAGCTGTTACCAAGGTTACCTGCAAAACGGTTAGGGTAGCCGGAAATGGAAACAAAGCATATAACGGTAACCAAAGTAACAGCGCGGGAGTAAAGTGTTGCCCTAATCGGTGGTAATAGACATCTGGAACTTCCCCATTATGAACTACATTAGTAGACAGCTGGGATGAAAGAGTACTCTGAAAGAAGCGACCGTGACTTCCATTCCAGAAGACTTGATTAAAAATTCCTTGGTCGTAAGAAGAATAAAAAGTATAGTGTCGATGTATAGTAAAAATTAAGGTGAATAAAAAAAATGCGATCGCCGCAGTAATAGCAAGTTTTAACCCAGGTTTTTTTGTCATTTGTCCTTTGTCATTTGTCCTTGGTATTAAGCTCCCGAAAGTTTCGCTTTTTTAAAACTACTCTTGTTTTAAACACACCCGAACTAAATCCCTACAAAGGTAATTGCTAATTGTGACTACTCCCGAGCCATTGCCAATCAGCACTTGTGACGTCTGAAGTCAGAAGTCTTACTTCCCCATTACTTACTATGGGAATTTTAATGGTAAATGTTGTCCCAACGCCCAATTGGCTAGTCAGTTCAATCTCTCCCTGATGCTGTTCTACACAGCGTTTCACAATCGATAGTCCCAGACCAGTCCCTTGAATTGTCCCCACATTTTTGGCTCGATAAAAAGACTCGAAAATTTTCTTTTGGTCTGCTTCAGCAATCCCAATTCCTTTATCCTGGATTTGGAACACAACCAACTGCTGTTTCAGATCACAGCTTAGGTGAAGCGTCACGATTTCATGAGAAGGAGAATACTTCAGAGCATTGGTAAGCAGATTAGTTATAATGTAATGTATAAGTCTATCATCCATACAAACTTCTGTATGGATCCCGTCAGAGGTAAAAACAATCCGGTTGCGGCTGGCTTCATCTAGGCATAGTTCTGCAATTAAATCCTGGCAGAATTGCTCCAAGTTCATCGGAGTTGGAATAAAATCTAGCCGACCTACTTCAGCTTGACCGATTAGCAACACCTCTTCCATCAACTCAGTCATGCGCTCTACTGAAATAGTAATTCGTTTTAGATAACGCTGCTTTTGCTCCTGAGTGGCCAGATTACCATAGCGCTTGAGTAACTCAGCGGCAGTTAGGATCACACTGAGGGGATTACGGAATTCGTGGCAAACGGTGGAGACGAACTGGGAGCGGAAATCTTGGATTTCTTCTTCTTTTGCCAACACCTCCTCTAACATTTCTGTCTGAGGATCCTCGCTGATATCCCAAAACGCCAGAACTACTCCATTCACCTTTCCCAGTTGGTCTTTTAGGGGTGACGCACTATTACCAACAGGAATTCGACCACCGTCCTTTGCGATCAAAGCGTTATGCTCACCCAGATAGACAACTTGTCCGGTCTTGATCACTTTATCTAGGGGATACTTAACTAGATTCCCGGTCAGATCATTCACAATTGGGAACACTGAGGTCACATCTCGCCCCCATACCTCGGATTGGTTCCAGCCAGTCAAAGCTTCAGCGGAAGCATTCATAAAAGTAATGGTACCTTGGGTCGTGGTAGCAATAACCGCATCATCGATAGAGTTTAAAATGGATGCCAACTGAGCTTGGCTGTTCTGCAACGACTGCTCCATCTGGTATTGCTGGAGAGCAATCTCAATAGCAACCCGCAAATCTCTCTCGTTAAACGGTTTGGTCACATAGCCAAAGGGTTGGGTAACCTTAGCCCGTTGCAAGGTATCTTCATCCGCATAGGCAGTCAAATAGACGATAGGAATATGTAAATGTTCACGGATTTGCCTAGCAGCAGTAATACCATCCATCTTGCCTTTTAGGAAAATGTCCATCAGCACTAAGTCAGGCTTAGTTTGAGCGGCTTTGGTAATCGCTTGAGAGCCAGATGAAGCGGTAGCTGATACCATATACCCCAATTGCTTAAGCTGGCTAGCAATTGTCTTAGCAACAATAACTTCGTCTTCTACAACTAATACCCTGGTAACCACTATTGTTGTCCTATTGCTTCTACAATTGTTGCTGTTGAGAATACTATTCGGAAAGCTGTCCCCTCGCTATGGCCCTGAAACATACTCCCGTCTAATTGCTCCGTTGCCAGGTCATAAACTAACGATAATCCTAAAGACTGGGTATTACGCCAATCTAACTCTTCTGGTAAACCAACCCCATTATCTCGGACAATCAATGCAACGTCATCGTTCCCGCTACGGTGCAATTCAATGTGAATCTCACCAGAGCGTCCGTTGGGAAACCCGTACTTCAGGGAATTCGATACCAGTTCATTGATGATTAGACCGCAAGGGATGGCCTGATCCAGACTGAGGGGAATGGGTTCAATAGTGGTGTACAACTGAATCCTATCGCTAGTTACTTGATAAGCTACTAATAAGTTCACCGCTAGGTTCTGGATATAATCCACTACATCCAGGTTGCCTATGACTGAGCCGCCATAAAGTTTCTTGTGAATTAGAGCCATGGCTTCAAGGCGATGGCGAGCTTCCGACAGGTGTAGTCGGGTTTGGGGTTCATCTACTGCCATAGATTGCAAGTGTAGCAAGCCAGAAACAATTTGTAAGTTGTTTTTGACCCGATGGTGAATTTCTTTGAGCAGCACCTCTTTCTCAACTAGGGTAGCTTTGAGGTTTTCCTCAACCTGTTTGAGCTGTGTGATGTCGATGGCTATGTTATAGATCCGAATTGGAGTGTTATTAGCATCTGTTAGAAGGTGAGCGCGATGGCGAATCCAACTCACAGCTCCATCCGGTCGCAAAATTCTGTAGTCAATATCTTTGGCACCAGTTGACAGCAGGGTTTGGTGTGCCAGTTGATAGCTTTCGAGGTCCTCTGGGTGAACCACTGATTCCCACAGGCGTAAGTTTCCGAAGAACTCAGTGATACTGCGACCATAGACTTGCTCGGTAGCAGTGTTAAGATAAAGCAATTTGTCAATGGAAGGATCAAAAGACCATACCACTGCTTCTAGGAAAGCCAGAATACTCTCAAGGCGTTCTTGACTCAACTGCCAGGCATGTTGATTTTCCCCCAATTCCTCTTCAAACTGCTGATTTACAGCAACTTCCTGCTGCCATCGCTGATTAGCTGCCACTAATTCCCCTTCTTTTTGAGTCAACTTTTGCTGTAAGTCTTCCACCTTAGTCACGATAGCAGAGAGGATTGCTGCCATGGTGTGGGGGGTCACCACAGGTACTACTTGACCTTGTTCATCCACTAGAGGTAGGTGACGAATCTGGTGTTGACGTAATCGAGACTCTACCAAAAAAATGTCTGGTGTCGGTATGATCGGGAAGGTAATTAACTCAAGAGTCATCACATCAGCAATGGAAACAGCTGAGTGTACCATTCCAGCTGATGCTACTTGGACCAGATCCCGTTATGTAAAAATACCTAGCAATTTCTGCTGCTGTACTACCAGCACATAGCTCCTTCCGGTTTGATTCATCGTAGCGATCGCTTCCGTTACTGGAATATCGGGAGCAATGGTTAAAGGCTGCTGGTCGCCAGGAAAATCTACAATAGAAAATTGACCAGACATGCCATTTTTCAGGTAGTCTTTAGCTTCCATATAACCCTCGAAGCGCCAAATTATTGGATACTTTTAGGGAGTCGAAAGACAACAATCAACAAAATCCAGTAGCAATTCAAAGAGACGGTATGCATCTCAGTGAAATTACTCATCCAAATCAGTTGCACGGTCTATCGATTCGTCAACTAGAGGAAATTGCCCGTCAAATTCGCGAGAAACACCTCCAAACCATAGCTACTAGTGGTGGTCACTTAGGTCCAGGCTTGGGAGTGGTAGAATTAACCTTAGGTCTGTATCAAACACTTGACCTTGACTATGATAAGGTAGTCTGGGACGTTGGACACCAAGCTTATCCCCACAAAATGCTCACGGGGCGCTATAATCGATTCCATACCCTACGGCAGAAAGATGGGATTGCTGGTTATCTAAAGCGCTGCGAGAATAAGTTTGATCACTTTGGAGCCGGTCATGCCTCCACCAGTATTTCTTCTGCTTTGGGTATGGCGATCGCCCGAGACCGCAAGGGGCAAAACTTCAAAGTAGCAGCAGTTATTGGTGATGGTGCTCTGACCGGTGGCATGGCATTGGAAGCCATCAATCATGCAGGACATCTACCCCATACTAAACTACTGGTGGTTCTCAATGACAATGAGATGTCCATCTCCCCCAATGTCGGGGCTATTCCCCGTTACCTCAACAAAGTGCGGCTTTCTGAGCCGATGCAGTTTCTTACTGACAATTTAGAGGAACAGTTCAAAAATCTCCCCTTTGTCGGTGAGTCTTTATCCCCAGACTTGCAACGGGTCAAGGAAGGGATGAAGCGTTTAGCCGTACCTAAGGTCGGAGCAGTATTTGAAGAACTGGGCTTTACCTACATCGGACCGGTAGATGGTCACAATCTAGAGGAGTTAATTTCCACCTTTACCAACGCACACAAGCTAGATGGACCAGTGCTGGTGCATGTGGCAACTACGAAAGGCAAGGGGTATGCGATCGCAGAAGCAGACAAAGTGGGTTACCATGCCCAAAGTCCCTTCAACCTAGCTACCGGTAAAGCGCTTCCCGCTAAAAAACCCAAACCCCCCGGCTATTCCAAAGTGTTTGCCCACACCCTGGTCACACTAGCTCAGAATAATCCCAAAATCATTGGCATCACGGCAGCTATGGCTACCGGCACAGGGTTGAATAAATTGCAAGAAAAACTCCCTAACCAATACATTGATGTGGGAATTGCGGAACAACACGCTGTCACCCTAGCGGCTGGCCTAGCCTGTGAAGGAATGCGACCAGTTGCAGCGATTTACTCCACCTTCTTACAACGGGCTTACGACCAAATCATTCACGACGTTTGTATCCAAAACCTACCGGTCTTTTTCTGCCTCGACCGTGCGGGAATTGTTGGTGCTGATGGCCCTACTCACCAAGGTATGTATGATATCGCTTATTTGCGATGCATTCCTAATATGGTAATTATGGCTCCCAAAGACGAAGCTGAACTGCAACGTATGGTAGTTACAGGAGTCAATCACACCGATGGTCCGATTGCCATGCGCTATCCTCGCGGTAGTGGCTATGGCGTTCCTCTGATGGAAGATGGTTGGGAAGCCCTACCCATTGGTAAAGCAGAACTCTTGCGTAATGGTGACGACCTGTTAATGCTAGGGTACGGCAGTATGGTTTACACCGCCATGCAAACTGCTGAAATTCTTAGCGAGCATGGTATTGAAACAACGGTTATTAATGCTCGTTTTGTCAAGCCCCTAGATACAGAATTAATCTTACCCTTGGCTCAGAAAATTGGTCGTGTAGTTACCCTAGAAGAAGGGTGCTTAATCGGTGGCTTTGGTTCAGCGGTGGCAGAAGCACTGATGGATAATGATATATTAGTTCCCCTCAAGCGCTTTGGTGTACCGGATAAATTAGTGGATCATGCCAAGCCCGATGAATCAAAAGCTGATTTGGGGCTGACTGGCTCTCAAATTGCTGAACAGATCAGGGAAGCGTTCTTTAATAGACAGCCATCTGCTGTTAGTTAGTTTATCAATGTTAAAAGTTGACGGTTGATAGTTAACAGTTAACCGTCAACCGTTAACAAGATAGCCAATAACAATTAACAAATAACAATTAACAATATACCGAACTTATATGAATTCATCCATATACCAAGTGTATCCCGTTATTTGGGAAAACGACCGAGTTTTCCTTATTGACCAAAACCGCTTACCCGGCAAATATTCCATTGTAGAAATCAGCCGCTGTGAAGATATGGTTGAGGCGATTAAAACTATGATTGTTCGGGGAGCGCCAGCAATTGGAATCGCAGCGGCTTATGGCATTTACCTTGGCGCAAGAGAGATTAAAACTAAAGAACGCAAGGCTTTCCTCGAAGAGCTTGAAGTTGTAGCGCAGCAATTGCGGCAAACTCGTCCTACAGCGGTTAATTTGTTTTGGGCAATCATGCGGATGCTTAAAAATGCCTATGAAACGATCGGGACAGTAGAAGAGATTAAAGCTTCCTTACTTGAAACAGCTAAACAAATTCAGCTGGAGGATTTACAAACCTGTCAAGCCATAGGCGATCGCGGATTAGAAGTATTACCGAAAACCCCCGACAAACTGTGTCTTCTGACCCATTGTAATGCAGGAGCGTTGGCAACCGCTGGGTATGGTACTTCCTTGGGAGTGGTGCGTTCGGCGTGGCGGGATGGGCGATTAGCCAGATTATATGCTGGCGAAACCCGCCCCCGCTTGCAAGGTGCTAGGTTAACGACCTGGGAATGCGTCGAAGAAGGTATTCCCGTTACTTTAATTACCGATAGCATGGCCGCCCATTGTATGAAACAAGGGCTAATTGATGCGGTTGTAGTGGGAGCTGATCGAATTGCTGCCAATGGGGATACGGCTAACAAAATTGGTACCTATAGTTTAGCCCTGATTGCTCAAGCTCATCAGATACCCTTCTTTGTTGCTGCTCCGATCTCAACCATTGATTTTCAGCTATCTACAGGCGTTGAGATTCCCATTGAAGAACGTCACCCCTCAGAAATTTATCAGATTGGGGAAACAGTGATTTGTCCTCCTAAAGTGGAATTTTATAACCCAGCTTTTGATGTGACTCCGGCGGAGTTAATTACTGCCATTATTACTGAAAAAGGTGCACTTTCCCCCAGTGAGCTGTCACAACTTAACATTAAGCAATCAGTGTGACATCTATCTTGGTTTTAGGGAATAGGGAGTAAGGAGTAGGGAGTGGCACCGCATGAAAATTGAATGTACCTCATAAGGAGCAAGAAACGCTATAACTGACCCAACTATACTTGAGTCAGTTTTTTAGTTCAGCAACCTCTAAAGGATAAACTTCAATAGCTATGTCTGTTTAGATTATGTCTGTTTAGATCATGTCTGTTTAGAACAAAGCCCTGCAGCTGTATAACAGTCAACCGTTAACCGTCAGTGGTCAATAGTCAACAAAACATGATCAAGTAGAATATGCACATAAAATATCGACTAGCTAAGAGGAAATCGTGAACGGAAAACTTTCCACCCAACGCTTAATTGTGTGCGGCTTAAGTGTAGCTATCCCGTTATTCTACGCAGAGGTAGCCACCGCCGCCGCTGATCTAACCAATACTAGTGTCAGTAACTGGAAAGAAATTCGGTATGAAAGCTTTCTGCCAAGGCTTGAAACACCAGAATTGTCCCCTCTCGAAGAAGTCAATCAGTATCTGCGGCAAGAGGAAGATTTTTTTAATAATACCCCTCGTTTAGTGATTAAACTAAATGAGCGTCGTCTTTATGTTTATCGAGGAGATAAACTCGAAGCCAGTTATCCAGTTGCCATCGGTCAGCCTGGTTGGGAAACCCCTACAGGCAATTTCCAAGTGACACAGATGGTTCAAAATCCAGTTTGGCAGCATCCTATCACTGGTGAAGTTGTTGCTCCAGGACCAGAAAACCCTCTTGGTCCAAGGTGGATGGCATTTTGGAGTGATGGAACAAACTACATCGGCTTCCATGGTACCAATGATGAGGAACTGGTGGGACAAGCAGTGTCTCACGGTTGCATCCGGATGCGTAATGATGATGTCAAAGCTTTGTATAACAGAGTGGCTTTGGGAACATCTGTAACAGTACAGGAATAGTTATTGTTAACAACTCCCCGGGCGTGAGCAATCCTCGCGCCGGGGATTTAAGTATTAAGATCCTGGCAAGTCAAATAGTACCGAAGTCATATAGTTCTCTGCCCATTCAACACCAAACGCTTTTTCAAGCACCCGCCGGGTTTTGTCATTCTGCCGCTGCTTGCTGCAATAATAGTGTTGACTAGCAATAATTTCTGCTTGCTTTTCTCTAGAGACCGGTAGGGCATTAGCAGCATGGGCACAGTGAATCTGTAATAAATCATCCACCCATGTTAAGAACTGTGCTTCTTCTTCTGGACCATTGGGACGCACAAAAATGCAAAATTCTGAAAAAATGTCTGCCCAAGGTGGTAAGTCACGGGGCTGTTTAAACTCAGGTTTTGGTAGGGTCTCTAAAGAACAGTGATAGGCTTCGGGTAAGGTACGTTTAGGATGGAGTGGAGACAGGTCTGCGATCGCAGCACTGATTTGTCCTCTAGCTGCCACCACATCACAGCCAAACATGGGCAAAGCATAGTCTGGACGAGGAAACATTACACAGTGTAAAATATCCAACATCTCACCTACTTTTGCCAATTCCAGGTGCATTTTCCGAAACTGAGGTGTCTGATAGCAATGATTTTCGATAGTCAGTTTCTCTCCCTCAAGCCGTCCTTGTACGTAGCCTAACTCGGCTGGTAAATGATAAGGAGAAAGGTCTAAGTAGCGCCGCCAGTTCGATTCAATACAGTCCGCCAGCTTAGCGCACAGAGGGTTTTGTTGGGTTCTTAGGGATGGCGTGGAAGTGGTTGACATTCCTTAACACTTAAAGGCTATGGGTAACATTGAGGCAACAGGCTTGCAGACCAAAGGGTTGGATGGGTTCTCCCCCCATTATTTCCCTTCACAAGAGGGCTAGGAAAAAGACAAAAGCTATGGAAGACTTGAAGTATCAACCATTGCATTGATTGTAACCATTGCTAATGGTATATTTTTATACTTTATCTTTCCTCCTTCATCCTTCCACCTCTATCTTCTCACCTTATCGGTGACCATCAATTGGAGCAAGACATCCTAAGTATGGACTTCGGATAAGCTTAGGATATCAGCTTGCCATGGTCAATCCTGTAACGCTACACAAAACTTTGTTACTCCTGGGATTGGATCTACGATATTGTTTGCGTTCGCGTAGCGTAGCCCTTCGGGCTACGCTACGCGAACGCATCGAATTCCTTCCTTGTACCCTGGACTAGGGATGCATTGCTGAATCTTTGGATGAATAGGAGTGGGGTGGGCATCCTGCCCGCCCGAAAATGAATACTTTGAGTGGGCTACCGAGATTGACCTAGGTTGATTGTGCGCCAGATAAAACCGTAAAGTAGATTAGCTAGGAAATTTTTTTGTTTGGCCGTGAAGTAGGGTAGGCTAAGTGCTAGAAAGAAGTTCAAGGTTAATTAAAAGTTAAAAGCAGTTTAGAGGAAATTGGTATGTTTGGTTTAGGATGGCCGGAAGTAATGATTATTGGTGTTGTAGCAGTTGTTATTTTTGGACCAAAGAAGATTCCTGAAATTGGCAGCGCCCTAGGGAAAACCCTCAGAGGCTTCAAAGACGAGATGAATAATCCGACATCAGACGCTGAGGAGTCACAAACTGAGCAGAAAAATTCATAATTAACCAAACTTTCAGGGGGTAATTCATCCCACACTGACTTTACGGTTCAGACCTGGTTATCGCAGGTGGTGGAAGCTATAACAATGCCTGCAATAAGCGCGTTTCTCATAGTAACGAGGTACAAACGAGGTACACAGGATTTTTTCCCGACTCCCGATTCCCGACTCCCGATTCCCGATTCCCGATTCCCCACTCCCTAGTCTTTTCATCCTTCGTTGTCCGCGATTGCATCTAACTGCTGCCAGTCATTGATAATAATTTTGCCTCCCCGCTTGTAGGTAACTACTGAATTGATCGAATTTATCTTTTTGAACAAACGCACGCATTCTTCATAGGTTATACCTATACTGCGAGCAATTTGATAGTAAGGAAGGTTCACATTTAAAGACTCTCCCTGAGCAACAGACTGAGTTCCATAGCGAGTGGCATAGTATTGCAGCAGACGCACCAGTCGTACAATTGCCCTTTCAGAAATTAGTCCATGTACGGTGTTATGAATTTGTTGCAGGCGTTGGTTAAAGACTTCCAGGATTCGCAACGCCACTTCTGGACTATGGCGAATCGTCTCTAACAGCGCCTCTCGTTCTATGGTTAGCACTTGCGAGTCCACCTGACAAATAACTGTTGCGGGAGCAATACCATTACCAAAAATTGCCGGAGCCGCAAAAATATCCCCCTCAGGGATGATGCGCAAAAGGCTTTCTTTACCACTCGTCCCGGTTTTTTTAATTTGCAGAGTTCCCTTGATTAAGGCATAGAGTTGGCAGGGCAGGCGATCGCCCTCGTAGATCACAATCTCATCCCGCAAATAAGTCCGTACATTGCTATAAGGTTGAATATTCTCTAGCGCTGAGGTTTCTAGGTCTTTCAGCACCCAGACTTGAGCTAATTGTTCTATGGATGAGACCATGCCTAGTAGTCCTTTGAGTGTTTATGAGAAACGCTATAGCAATTCTCTATCCCATGAGGTACAAAGGGATCCCCCTAAATCCCCCTTACAAAGGGGGACTTTGAGATTCATAAGCGTACCTCATAAATGCTATTAACGCTATATGATCAACAATTTTAGGGATCCGTGTAGGAATTGTGAGAATTTTTGTTCCCTACTCCCTACTCCCTACTCCCTACTCCCTACTCCCTACTCCCTACTCCCTTTGCTTTTTCTTCGTTTATGAGCTAGCTCAAGGACAGCCCTAACTTTTTCTGTCACAGTAAAAGTAACAACGAGTTCAGGGATATTTACCAATCTTAGAACTTCCTACCTAAAATTGTGATGAGGAAAGGATTATGGGTAATGCGATCGCTACAGCAAAAACATCGTTTAGCACTTCCCTACAAAAATTAGTTGACTATCCAGAGACAGGGATAATTAGCAAAGTTTTGCTCAAGGATAACAATTGCCAATACACCCTATTTTGTTTGGCAAAAGGTACAGCAATTGACGAGCATACTTCACCTCGTAATGTCGCCATCACGGTAATTGAAGGGAAAGGAATTCTGAGCTTAGACCAGAAAGAGATTACCTTAGAACCAGGAGTCTTTATCTTTATACCTGCTAAAGCACCTCATAGGTTACAAGCCCAAGAGAATCTGAAATTTGTGCTAACCCTTTCGGAAAAGCCTAAACCGGTAAATCAGGTTAGTCAAGAAACTATAGATATCATCAAGTCCACAGCTCCCCTGCTCAAAAAGCATGGTAAGCAAATTACTACTCGGATGTATGAAATCATGTTTCACAACCATCCAGAGGTAAAAGCACAGTTTGATATGTCAGCTCAAGCCAATGGTTCTCAACCAGCTAAGTTAGCGACAGCAGTCTATAGTTATGCTACCAAAATTGATAATATGGAGGCTTTAAAATCAATGGTTGAGGTGATTGCTCATCGTCATGTAAAAACCCATGTTAAACCAGAACAATATCCCATTGTGGGAGAGAGTTTACTACAAGCGATGAAGGATGTGTTGCATGAAGCGGCGACAGAGGAAGTGATAGCAGCTTGGACAGAAGCTTATCAGATATTAGCTGATATTTTTATTAACCGAGAACATCAAATCTATCAATCATTATAGCAATCTGGGAGTCGGGAGTCGGGAGTCGGGAGTCGGGAGTCGGGAGTCGGGAGTCGGGAGTCGGGAGTCGGGAGTCGGGAATATGAGAACCGCTATATTTCTGTTAGTCTAAATTCCCGGCAGTCAAAACTTGGCTCAACGGTTAAGATCAGCTCAGGAAACGTAGGTGATGTTAACCGTTGATTTCCAGTTGCCGTGGAACGGGCATCTTGCCTGTTCCTTAGATTGTCGGGCAGGCAGGATGCCCACCCCACTCCTATTCATGGGAAGATTCAGCAATTGCCTTGCATTCAGCTATCAGCCGTTGGCCAAGGCTGACGGCTGACGGCTGACGGCTGACGGCTGACGGCTTACGATAAATGATCGGAGTTGAAAATTTCTAAAAATATTACGATATATTTCATTGTTTAAAATCCCGAAAAATGTTACGATAGATTTCATTTTTCGGGATTTGCTCTCTTTCTTTGTTTTTCATGTTAGTGTTATTTTGGTGGCAGTTAGAAGTATAGAAAAGGTATTGCCCTATTCCATAGTCTTCTTGTCAAGATTATCCTCCAATTATTAGGCGGGATAGATACTTCCTATGTTGGATCATGTTCTCTCGTTTCTTAAGGAACAACTCAACAGCTACATCCGAGTAAAAACCGGGGGTCAGGCTTTTGAGGTCTTATTTCTTCAGGATCGCAACGGCAAAGAAGTTTCCTTAGAAGAGAATGCGATTACTACCTTATTAGTTAACTTAGAAGAAGACTATACCTTTCGTTCTGGTGCCGCCTATGAAAGGATGCCTAATCAGGGGGGTAACCAGCAAAATAACCCTAATCTTTACCTCAATTTATACGTTCTCTATGCTGCTAATTTTACTAATTACCGGCAATCTTTAAAGTTTTTATCCCTAATTATCAAATACTTTCAAAGTCATCGATTATTTGATTGTCGTAACTCTCCAACCCTCAATCCTGAGATCCAAAAATTGACCATAGAACTGGTTAATTTGCCTTTTACTGAACAAAGAGAGGTTTGGTCTGGTTTAGGCATGTCTTATATGCCTTCAGTCATTTATAAAGTCAGAATGGTTGTCTTTGCCGATGGGGATACGGTGGAAATTGGCTCTGATGTAACTGATAGGGAAGTTAGTAGTTCAAGAATCTAGTATCGCCGCCAAACTAAAACCCAAGGGTCATCTAGATTATGCTTTATAAGCAACTATTTGAATTGAGTATTATTCACGACTATTATCGGGATGAAGTCTGCCCGGACTTAAGTGTTGAACCAACACCTGAATGTCGTAGGGTACTTAGGGGTCATCGTCTGATTGTTAAGAATAAAGTTAACGGACTAGTGGTCATTGCCCCAGTAGATTCAGAACAGAAACCCTGGGTATATCTTGCTGATAATTTGCGATTTACTTTTATATTGAAAATAAAAAATCAAGATTTTATAGATTTCACAGATATTGACTGGAAACCCGTTGATAATGTTAGTTATCATTTTAGTAATGAAAATAATAATTAAAATAAAGCGTCAGATTTAGATATAATTCATACTCAATGGTGTTACATAAAAGTGCCCAGGGTACAAACTATTTTTGGCATTGTGGATATTTATAATAACTCCTCCATGCCTAAAGATTTGAATGAGGTGAGTGACTATAAAATAACCTTTCAAGCCAAAAAACAACCGTGGTACTATTACCTGGTAACGGATCAGTTAACTAATGGCGATGAATTCTTGATTGAAGATAAAGATACAATTAGGGAACCAAAAATTAAGTTTACTAGATCTACGAGGGCCGAAGCCGAAAATACAGATCCAATATTTTCGGCTCTTAACCAACAATTTCCTGAATTTCAAAAATATCTCTTTAAATCTGACTCAGAAATTGCTTGTCAGGAAGCTGGGATAAAAAATATTCAACTTTTAAAAAAGAAAAAGAGTGAACTTGGCGAGCCCACTGAGCCCACTGTGTGGATTGACCATTTACCTAATCCCCCTAATCATAACGGAATTAAATTCATAAACGCCCTGAAATACCTGTAAAACTTTAAGACTAAGGATTGAACCATGGTAACGTATAAAACTCCCAATGTTTATGTCGAGGAAATTTCTACATTTCCCCCCTCAGTCGCTGAGGTATCTACAGCGATTCCAGCTTTTATCGGTTACACAGAGAAAGTTGGAATAGGCGGCCACTTAAAGAATAAACCCACTCGAATTAGTTCACTGCTTGACTATGAAACTTTGTTTGGCAAAGCTCAAGCAAGTAAATTTGTAGTAACAGCAAACGGAGATGGTATTGCTAGCATTAAACCTCCTGAATTCAAGTATTTAATGTATTATGCCTTGCGGATGTATTTTGATAACGGTGGGGGCAGTTGTTACATTGTTTCGGTGGGTACATATGGCACTCCAGAAACCAATACAGAAACCAATACAGAAACCAATACAGAAACCAATACAGCAACCAATACAGCAACTCTGAAGAATAAGAGTGATTTTGAAAAAGGTTTAAAAGCTTTAGAAAAAGAAGATGAACCAACCTTAATCCTGCTTACTGATGCGGTAACTTTAGGTGATACCGATTATTACGGACTTTGTCAACAAGCTTTAGAGCAATGCAAAAAATTAAAAGATAGGTTTGCTATCTTGGACGTATTACCAAATACAACAAGCACTGAGCAAGCAGGTAAGGATTTTAGAGATAAGCTCAAAGTGAGCGAGGTAGATTATTTAAAATATGGCGCAGCTTATTATCCCTACCTCCAAACATCACTCAACTACTATTACACCGACGATTCTGTAACTATCAAAGGAGGTGGAGGAAGCACTAATACAGGAGGAACCACTAATACAGGAGGAAGCACTGACTCAACGCTGACTGACATCAAAACCGACAACACCGATCTCTACAACCAAATTTTGACTGAACTAGCTAAACAGCGAGTCGTATTACCTCCAAGTGCAGCCGTAGCAGGGGTATATGCCAGAGTAGATCGGGACAGGGGAGTTTGGAAAGCACCTGCTAATGTCAGCTTGGCATCGGTACTTGCGCCTACGGAAAAAATTACCAACGAGGAACAGGAAAATCTTAACGTTGATCCCACCGCCGGTAAATCCATCAATGCTATTCGTAGCTTTACCGGAAAAGGAACTTTAATTTGGGGTGCAAGAACCTTAGTGGGACTAAGCGCGATAATTCAAGGCATAAATAGTGCTATGCTATATAGGGTAAGTTTTTTAGGTTGGTTACTTTTTCCCTCCAATCCCATGAAAGAAACTGTTTCCACAGCAATGCCCCCGTGCTTCGATAGATGGTGTCAGCGTTTTGACGATATCTTCCGAACTAAA
>NZ_JAAHHM010000310.1:0-2234 GCF_010692445.1 Moorena sp. SIO3E8
TCTTTACCGATTGGGGATACCAGGCTGGGCTACCTACGTGTCGGGTTTATTAGTTCTATCTATGTTCCAACTTGTCTTAATCGGAACTGTTTTCAGTCTGATCATCCTGTCAACGCGCAATCAGTCCAACTTGATTCCAGTTCGCGATTATAAATATTACGTTGATGATTTCTTTCCTTTAAAACCATGAGCCAGTTTACCTATGTCGGGACAGAGTTAGAGCTATTTGCTCAAGCCAAGAATTGGAAAAACTATATAAGAGTCTTATTAACGAAATATATCAAAGGTGATGTCTTAGAAGTGGGGGCAGGGATAGGAAGCAACACCCGTTTACTCTGTCGCTCCCAATATAGTCAGTGGTTGTGCCTAGAGCCAGACAATCAGCTTTTCCATGCTCTAGAACAATCGATTGATTTAAATGGTATCATCAACTGTTATGCCCGTAATGGCACTATTGATAGTTTGACTAATGAGCAATTCTTTGATTCAATTTTGTACCTTGATGTTTTAGAACATATCCACAATGATAATCAAGAAGTTATCAAAGTGTCTCAACATCTAAAAGCTAATGGAAATTTAGTTATTTTAGGTCCAGCTCATCAAAGATTGTTTACTCCCTTCGATGCAGCTATTGGTCACTATCGTCGTTATAGTCAATCCAGCCTTAAAGCAATAATACCAGATAATCTCAAGATTGTTAAATGTCTCTATTTAGATAGTGTGGGTTTACTAGCTAGTCTAGCTAATAAACTGATACTTAAGCAAAGTCAACCAACTTTAAAACAAATACAAGTATGGGATAGCTTAATGGTTCCTCTCTCTAGAAAGTTAGATCCTATCTTAAGATATAGATTAGGAAAATCAATTCTGCTAATAGCAAAAAAAATATCCTGATCAAAAAAATGATAAAGGTTAATTTTATAGTTTAAAAAATTAACCCTGAAAATTATTTTTGGATAGAACCATTTCCTAATTCATTTGGGAGGGCTATAAAAGCTTCTAAAACCTTTCCAAACTTTACCACCTTGTTGAATATTTTTATTAGCTAAAGACACCCAATACTCGTGAGACTTACTTTCAAAATATTCTATAGACTCTAAATACTCAAACGAATCTTGAGATTCTTTTGAGATTACCGAAATTTGAGC
This sequence comes from Moorena sp. SIO3E8, assembly GCF_010692445.1. NCBI lineage: Bacteria > Bacillati > Cyanobacteriota > Cyanophyceae > Coleofasciculales > Coleofasciculaceae > Moorena > Moorena sp. SIO3E8. The sequence goes on from NZ_JAAHHM010000310.1 coordinate 1,149, forward strand.
CAACCTTTCTCTAATATCTTGATAATTATCAATAGCTACTTCATGAAATTTAATCACTATAGGAGTAAAACAAAGCATTATCCATGAAAAAGCTAGAATTATATGAACTTTATAAAAAAGTCGTGAAATTATATACCCAATCCAAACAAAAGCCAAAGGAACAAGTGAGATTGAAGCTACCCATTGTCTTGGTAGAATCCAATAGTTACTCCGAAAAGAGACATAAGAGAAAAATATAGATATTCCCAAGGCTATAATTATTATAAAAACAGGACTGATGAGCTCTTTAAGATAAACTTTCCTAAGTTTTTGATAAACTATAATAATTGAGAAAATTACGAAAATGGTAATAAGCAATGGTTCTAAAAATTTTTGTAAGAATTCAAAATGACTGAAGCCTATAAAAGTGGTGATTAACTCATCCTTTTTGCTCCAATAAAAAGGATCGAATGTAAACTCTGGCTGCCCTCGTAACCAAGTTAATAATCCCAAAGTAAAATAGACTATTGTGCCGAGGACACAAAGAGGAATATTCGTATGTTTAATGACAGAGTTAATGGAAATTTTTTTGCCAGTTTGAATTAATTTTTGCAAGTATGTAAATACAATAATTGCTAACCAATAAACAGAAAAGTAAGGGTGGAATAGTACGCCCATTAAAATAGAAAATAATCCAAAAAGTGTAAAAATAGGACGGGTTCTTTGGGGCAAAGGGGTACTGTAATAGGCCAAGGTACAAACCGTAGCAGTTACTAAAGGCATATAAGGGCGGGCTTCACCCACAAAATACATTAGCTGAGTTTGATCAAAAAGAGCAAGAATACCAATCACTTGCCATAGAAAGGGCATGCCCCAAAGACGGAACAGATAAATTGCTGCTAAAAACAAGACCAAACCAGAGAAAATACTGGGAAATCTTAGCCAAAAGATGTTAGCACCAAAGAGCTGCATTAACCAGTAGTTAATAAGCATATAAATGCCTGTCTGTCCATGATTAATCGTTAGAATAGACTGACTGATAGCGTTCCAAGCTTCAGCCGTTGTCTCATAGCTGCCGAAAGCAAAATGTAAAAACTCATCAATCCA
>NZ_JAAHHM010000311.1:0-2217 GCF_010692445.1 Moorena sp. SIO3E8
AAATTTATTAAGTATGAGTGGATTGAAATTGATGCTTACGAAAACTGGAAAAGCTTTCTTGAATATCTCAAAAAAGTGCTTGACAATTTTGGGGAAGAATATGTAATTAATTTTGTTTAGGTGCTTAACAGCTGATCAGTTTGATTGATAATGGCTTGAGACTATTATTCTTTGTGGAAAGAATAATTTCAGTTATTATACACCTATAGGTGACAGCTATTGATGTAAAGTTTTGTTAATTCAGATTAACTAGGGCTACAGGGAATGCTGATCCAAAGCGGCTGATTAGGAGCATCCTATCACTATCCAAAATTGTTGAAATTTTCGATAGTGAATTAATTGGACTGAAGTTATATAAACTAGCGCTATAGTTAATAGCCGCTTAATCTTTAATTAGCGCTATAGTTGCTGAATCGGATGCTTCAACGGAGCAGCTGTGGGATTGACCGTTCGCACAGCGTTGGGCTTTGCCCGTGCATGTCACGCTACGCGATAGAAAGCAAACGGGATGCTCTTAAGGCCAAAGGCCACGCTACGCGAACAGAGCCGCTACGCGATCGCAAACACTCAGCCTGGATACTGTGATCAGTTGTTAGTTGTAATAACAACTAATACCCCATAGAGGCGGCAAGCAAGAGAAATAATGATGACTCGTAATTTACTATTAAGTTTGGGAGTGTCAGCACTAGGACTAGCTTTTACTCCCTTTGGAGCCAGTGCGTTTACGATTGTTGGTGATCTGAGTGAAACAGAGTTCCAGAACCTAGCTCCCGAGATCTCCCTGTCTGCCGAGAGTCGTTTTGGATCTGGAACAATAGGAGGAAACACCTTCGAGCTAGATATCCACAAGGTTAACGCTAGTGGTGGTTTTACTAACTTAGATCAGAAAGAATTTAATTGGGTCAGTGGTGAAGCCGTTGATTTCTTACTGGAGTTCGATGGTATTTCTCAACTTACCTATACCGTTGGTGACGTGGTTCTTTCGTCTACAGTTACAGAGGATAACTTCTCAGATTTGTTTCTACGGACTAGTGCTCGTAAGGATAACAGCAGCATTGTACTGAGCAACTTGATGTTAACCGATAGTGCGATGTCTGCTAGTCTTCCTGACGCATCCAATGTTTGTAGTAATCCTAATGATTGCGGTTTTTTTGATGCACAGTATTTACACATCAGTAACGTTTTAGGTGCTTTCAGCCTCACTGGTCAATCAACTATGACCTGGTCAGAAGAGAATCGGCCCACACAATCTCGACTAGCGTATCAGGTTAAATTAGTGGCTGGTGAGCCCGGAGACAAGCCCCCTGTTGATGTACCAGAGCCAGCTACGATGTCTGTGTTTTCCCTAGGTGTTATTGGTTTGGTTCTAACTGGTAGTCGTCGCCGCCATCAGCTTGGAGTTCAGCAATAATTTTTTCGATCTTTTTCTTAGCATGATCTTGGCTGTACAACCTAGGAGAGAATGACTTGACAATAGCAATAAAATCCTGCATCAACTCGTCTTTCCTGTTATCAACTTGGTTGACAATTTCTAACTGAATACCTAAACGAGACGGCGTTGCTGATTCTCAGTATGGTTTCGCCCCCCTAGCCCCCCAATTCTGGGGGGAAAAACTCTCAAAGTCCCCCAGAATTGGGGGATTTAGGGGGCTTTAATAAAACTAGATGATCGCGCATTCATTCCTTAATTCAGCAACGCCAACGAGACAGCAGAATTTCCAAGTAATTGATGCCGAATCTACCCAGGCTGTCTTTATGCTCTACTAGTAAAGTGTCGTAGCCGTCAGAATTCAGAAGAGTGGCTAATTGTTTACGATTATCGTTGAGTCCACTTCCTACTTCTTTGATAATTTTGACAATCGTGTAACCTTTAGCGATCGCATACTGTTGAAGACGTTCAACTTGAAGCTCAACGTCTGACTTATGCTCAGTAGAGGAGACTCGCCCATAGATAGCAACTCGTTTGGTGTTTGATGGCTGGGTTTTCTGTTGAGGGAAGTACTCAACGATCACTGAGCCACTTTCAGTTTGGAATGCTGGATGAGGCAACTTACCTGCCTTCCACCATCTCCAAGCTGTCTGGTAGCTTACTGATACTTTTAACCCGGACAAATTCTGACATCTTGGATATCTAGGATATCATTTGAGTCAGAAAAGCTGAGTACTACATCCCCGACTGCTTCGAGGAAGGTGGTATCCCACATCGCCTTCAGGAAA
>NZ_JAAHHM010000312.1:0-2213 GCF_010692445.1 Moorena sp. SIO3E8
GTTCTTTTAGCTCTTGCTTTTCTTCCGGACTCAAGTTCATGAGTTTTAGTAATTATTAGAAACTATTTATCATTAATAATATCATGATATCATGATTTTGGTATTTTTGCAAAACTGAGATGCACCCTCTGTAGGAAGGGCGGAGGCCTTTGCAAGTTCCACAGCTGAGCGAACTTCAACCGGTAATTTGTTCTTTTCAACTCAAGAGCGTCAAAAAATCCTGCGAAGGACTCCTGGGACGTTGCAGGCTTTTACCGTGACTAATGCAGATGCAGCACCGGATCCATTTAAGTCTCCTTCTTTCCGCGATGTTGTCAATAACGAAGGCATTCCTTTGTCTGTTGAAGAAGAGTTTGAGTCAGATCTGAATACATCTTTGGAGATTACATTTGATGATGAAGCCGATCAGATTGTATTTGACTTTTTAGGTAGTACTCTATTAAGAACTCAGGGGCTTTTTGAATTCTCAACAGGTATTAGGCTGGAGTCGGTAGGGTTAGGACTCTTACGCTCATTTACTATCAATGAAAGTTGTGATCTCGCTTTTCAAGGAGGTTGGGGATTAGACGATTTGTCATTTACGCAAGATGGCAAGACTTTTTCTGCTGATTTCGACAATCTTGATTTCGTAATTCCCGTTACTTCAGAATTTACTGCAGAAGATTTTCAAAATCTCGACTTTAGATTTAACGGCTCAGGTATTGTTGTAGCAGCTTCAACTCCAGAACCTGCTTCTATACTTGGTCTACTATCAGTGGGTATTTTAGGTGCTGGTTCAGTAGTTAGTAAGTTGGGTAGCAGTGACAGCTCCTACACTGACCTTACAGGTTCAGTGTAGGCTTCCCAGCCAATCCGGGCATCCCTTAGGAGGCGCTGGGCTTTAAGAACGGACTGCCCTGCCGCTCTATTTCGTATATTGATAGCTGCATTATGTTCGCGTAGCGTCGGCTTCGCCGAATCGCGGTCAAGACTGCATCCACAATGGGGACAATCATGCCACCGGACATGCAACTTCTTGGGGACTTTATTGCCACAATTGGAGCAATTCTGTGAAGTATTTTTGGGGCTTACTGGAACCGTTAACAAGCCAGCATTCAAGGCCGTAGGCCACGCTACGCGAACGGCTTTGCTTGCTAGGATGGTCAAGAAGCTTGACCATCCCGCATCCAACACAGATTTAGCCAATCGGGACTTAGCCAGTCCTTTAACATTTAGTTTTTCATGAGCGATTACATCATACTTTGATAGTAGGTGGTTTGCTGTTTTGAAATGAAAATCTTTTCTTTTGTCTGATACCTTTTTATGCTGTTTTCCGAGCTGCTTGATCGCCTTTAGCCTGTTATTACCCCCTTTCTTTCTCCGGGATACTCGCTTTTGAATCACTCTTAAACGTTTTTGAGCTTTTCGATAATACTGAGGAATTTCAACGACTTCACCCTCAGAGGTAGTCAAAAAATCTTTAAGACCAACATCAATCCCAACTATTGAATCTGGATTAATATTGGGCTGAATTTCAGGAATGGTCTTGTCCTCTAGAGATAAAACCAAATAATAGCCATCACATTTTTTGGTGATAGAAGCTGTCTTGATCTTAAATCCAGAAGGAATAGTCCGATGGAGTACAACCTTAACTTTGCCTATTTTTGGAAGGTTGATCAAATTTCTTTCCAGACACCCTTCTTTCATTTGGGGATAGGTAAAGGTACGGTAGCGGTGTAGCTTTTTGAACCTAGGTCGTCCACTTCGTTTTCCGCTACTATCTCCTTTGATAAACCTGTCAAAAGCTAGCTTTACTCTCTTTACTGTATCCTGAAGTACCTGAGAATGGATGTCTTTATACCATGGGCGAGTCTTTTTTAAACTTGGAAGAGTCTTTTTTTGACTGTAGTAATCGGGATTATCCCTTAATTCCGGGAGGTAACATACAAGCGGACAAGTATTAATTGAACAGCGATTTTCTTCATACCACCTGAACCGATCGGCCAGCAAATAGTTATATTGAGCACACAACATTGACAACCAATGATCAATCTTGGTTTGCTGATCTCTTGTCGGTTTTAGCCTGTACTGATACGCGATTCTCATTGAGTGCATCTCAGTTTTGTAAGACTCAAGTTGAAAATTGCCCGTTGAGGTAGGCACACCGATGCTTCAAGACTTGTGGGACGTTACTCTCATCCCACTGAGCCCCCGAAATCTTGATACGCCGACCC
>NZ_JAAHHM010000313.1:0-2207 GCF_010692445.1 Moorena sp. SIO3E8
ATGCCTGACTTTGTTACGGTCGATGTCCCCTATTAAGGGGAGCACCTCCGCTTCAGAACTGGGCGTGAGACTTTCACCTCACCCAGCTCCTGGGTAAACTCGGTCTTTGACCGGCCTTTTGGCTTGCTCCAGTGTATCTGTTGGTGGCAGCTCCGGTGAACTGCTAGTAAGTTCTTTGTTTTCCAGTTGTCGTGGTTTCCATCGATGTGATGGAGATGTACATCCTCGAATTCTAGAAACTTCAATCCACAGTGTCCACAGGAATGGTTTTGCCTTTTCAATGCCTCAGAGGTAATATCAGAGTATAGGCGTGAATTCCTTTTGCTCCAATATACTAGGTCGCCGTCATAGGGTGACTTAGTTCCCCTCACGTTCACGTGTTGATTCTGTTTGTACCCCACTTTTGGGAATGCCTTTTTACATAGTTCGTTGGCCTGATACCGGTTTACTTTCTTTTCCTTTCGGAATTTTAGGTTTGCGGTTTGGTTCATGAACCATAAGCTGTCCCTTGAGCTACTCATATCGCAACTACTGTGATAGTTACGCCATCCGCGTACGATTGGGGCTAACTTTTTCGCTTTTACTTTGGCACCATAATTCGAGCAGTTGACCACGGTTTTAATCTTCTTACGTATGTTCCTGTGGTTTTCCTCTGAGGGAGTACATGAGAACTTTCCGTCTTTTCTGACGCGGAATTTCCACCCCAGGAAGTTAAATCCGTCTGTCGTTTTAGTCAGTTTGGTCTTTTCTTCATTGATTTCCATCCCTCTGTCCGCCAGGAAGTCTTTGACCTTCTGGAGGATTTTGTTGGCATCGTCCTTTGGCTTTAAGATGAACACCATGTCGTCGGCGTACCGAAGACTAGTGTGTATGTCTTCTATTCCGTTAAGTGCAATGTTGGCTAATAAGGGGCTGACTACACCGCCTTGGGGAGTTCCTTGCTCCGGGAATTCCAGATTGATGCCTGCTTTTAAACATCTGAATATCCCCTGTTTCAGACATGCAGGTGCTAGCAATCTATCCATGATGGAGTTATGGGAGATGCGGTCAAAACATTTTTTGATGTCTAATTCGATGATACGTTTGTTGATGCCGTTGTGATTGGATTGTAGGTGTGTGAACAATCTTTTCTGGACATCTTGAGCGCATCTTCCTGTCCTGAATCCGTAACTGTCACCACTGAATGTGGCTTCGTGTGCGGGTTCTAGTGCGTATAGAATTAGACATTGCCATGCTCTGTCGGCTATGGTTGGTATCTTTAGCGTCCGAGTTTTCCCATTCTTTTTCTTAATGGGGACTTCTCGTAGTCGATTATGATGCCAGTCATGGCCATAGTCGTTCAGTGCTTCCACCAATTCCATGCGTTGTCTGTAATTGAGGCTTGACTTGCCATCAATTCCAGCGGTCTTTTTACCCTTATTTAGCTGAGTCACTTGTCGGACGGCCAGGAGTTGTGCTGCACGGGATTTCAGTATCAGTTTCTGTAGGGACCTGGCTTTCTTTAAGTCACCAGCTCGAACCGCTTTGTATACACGTTTTTGTAGGCGGAAAAGATTTTGGCGGAATTTCTTCCACTTCTGGCTTTTCCAAAGTTCGCTATGATTACTCATGCGTCTAACTGTGCTCTCCTTAGAACTTTGTATACTCTGAATACCCGCAGGCAGTTTTTCGCCTGCATCCTACCCGGCAGTGAGGATTAAGTTTGACATAACTTACTAAGGGAACGACCTTTTCCTTAGACTCATTAGTGCTGCCGTTTTTACTTGTTCCATCCATCAGATTGTTGTGGTGCTTTAGGGCAGTCCAATTTGCCTATTCCCTCCTCAGAGATTACAGCTGACGGCTGTCAAGACGCTGTGAGAATAATCGGGAATCAAGTCTCGCATGTACTAGTCAGATTGCGGCTTAGTCGTTAGACACTTTTTCAGGACTTTCGCTGTCTGTTACCCATGTCACCTTCCCCATTAGCGGCAGTGTCACCCATCTGATTGGTGTCTGATTCCGCCCTGGTGCCAGCTTCACTCTGCTAGGGTGTCGCCTTGCTCGGTGTGGCCAAGATAGGGAGTCACTTGTCTCTTCAAGGGGAGGACTTTCACCTCCATCTAGATGGATAGTTATAACTTTTTGGGGTTGTCCCCGCGAGTTACCTAAGTCATACCCCTCCCGTTTCGGGAGGCTCCTACTTAGAACAAGCCACACGCAGCCAC
>NZ_JAAHHM010000314.1:0-2201 GCF_010692445.1 Moorena sp. SIO3E8
ATAAACAAAATAAGTACCCAATAGCTGGCACCGATACTCCGCAAATCCTTGTTTTTCACTGAGCGGTAAGCCTTGAAGGTAAGTACAGTAATACCAGTTACAAATATTAGAAAAGCCAGCAGCCCCAGCGGACCAACTTCATGCATCACTTTGGGAAACCAAGTTTCTACCAAACTAGTTTTACCGAAAACACGAGCAGAGTTGGTCGCTCGTCCTAATCCCAGACCAATTAATGAGCCTCTGAGTCTATGCCAGGTAAAAGCAAATTGATGAAGGATAAAATCATCCGCTGGTGCAGCTTGCCAACGACCGATAAAACTATCTATCCGTTCCTGAACTACTTCAGGAAAAGCAGTTGCGGCAATTCCCAATAAAAGCCCTAATCCTCCCAGAATAGGTAAAAACCGTTTAAGGTTAGTGACTTGACCTGTTAAAACAAGCAGGATTACAGTTACGGTTGGCACCAAAGCCAGAGCAATCCGCTGGCCAGAGACCACTGCCAGAACAAAAACCGATGCCATGGCACCTAAACCAACACTTCGCCAACGAGCTGAGGGGTCGCTGAAAGCAGTAGCAAAGGTAAAAAAGGCATTAGAAATCAGGAACCAGCCCCACTGCCAAGGGGCAACAAAGGTTCCCGGTAAGCGGATTTGTCCCACTTGAGGACTATACAGTAAAGACCCACCCACAAAACATCTAGCATCTAGGGAAGCTTTGAATAAGGCAGCCCCCTCTCTGAATTGGGTTCCAGCGCATCTACCAGTTTTCAGCATCATGTACTGAATAAAGGCAAGGCTACAGCAGATAATAGCCAGAACTGTGAACATCCTTGAGAGGAAGAGTAATTCTTTCTTGCTACGGATCAGGTAGTAGGCACAAAAGATTAAGGGAATGTATCCCAAAAAAACTTTCAAACCCAAAATTCCCATTAGTATCGGCTGTCCATCGTCGCAGGTTACACCTCTACGCATCCCTGGTAAATCTGAACAGGGGGGAAGTAGTTGCTGGGCACCATTAGCAAACAAGAGTGTCAGCAAACTTGATGCGCACAAAATGCCTAAGGGTAGCATTAGGGATTTGGCTACTATGATTGGTTTTCTTTGCTGCTTACACTCTTGTATTAGACCAATCAAAGCAGGGATATAGATACCATCTTTAGCCAGCTGGAGCAGTGGACTATTGCCAATGGAGTAAATGATTGTGCCACTAAAAGGCATATAGATCAGGAATGCCCAAAGTGCTTTGCGAGGATATTTATAGGACAGAACCAGACAAGGCAGACCAGCTACTGCAGCTGCACCAGCTTTAGGATCAACCACCAGAGCCAGCAACACCCCGATAATCGCTCCAAAAGCTGCTGTCATAGTGATGATTTGGATGACTTCTCTACGCTCCCGTTGCGCTCGCCGTTTTTGAGCTAACTGTTGCTTCAGATTTAAGGTTGTGGTCTCAGATGGCGTTTTCCCTTTCTTTGATGCCTTAGATTTTGACCGACCTTTGACCATGGCAGAACCGTCCCATTGTCTATCGATGTTATTATTTTCTAATTTGGCATGTTCAAGTTTCAATTGGTGTTTGCGCGACGGTCAAGGGAGCTTGTATAAGCCAAAGTCATCACAAATTGATTTGCTCAACGCCTTTCGATTGAAGATGTTAAAGGATAATCTGTCTTCATTTGCTGATATATTCTCACCAGTACCAAGGATATAAACACTACCGGAAAAGGGTAATGGTTCTAGAGGGGTTCCCTTGTTAGCAAGAATACCTTTTACTTGCTCATGATCAATATAGAACTTGTAGTAGCCATAACCCCGATTATATTCAGGTTTTTCAGGTAACTCTAGTAAATTCCATCTAAGAATGTTCGCTGTCCCAGACATTCGATAGAATTGTTTTCGTTTTAAATATAAACAATCTTCCCCATCTCGATACTTATAACCTCTATTAATAAACCAGCCATTTCCCCTCAGATTGTGCCTAACAAATTCAGCTAACTGTTTGCTAAGACAATCATCGGCATCGACATTCATAGCATGAGTTGGGTCAAATCGACGAGCATAGGTTAATCCTGTCAGTAAGCATTCAGGTGATGGGGTTGACAAAAAGGGAAGGATGAGTAGTAGTGTAGAACCATGGAAATCAAACCGCCAGCTATCCCAAATAGCTTTGAAGCTCTGGAACTGCTGCCCCAATCAGTTCTG
>NZ_JAAHHM010000315.1:0-2162 GCF_010692445.1 Moorena sp. SIO3E8
TATTAGAGTCGATGCCCGGTATTATCCGGGGCACCTCTCCTTCAAATCCGTACGTGAAGGTTTCCCCTCATACGGCTCCTAGGTGTCCTTGTCTTTCGACTTGCCCCCGTGAATATATTGGTGACAGCTTTGGTGAACAGCCATTAGGTTGTTTATCTTCCAGTTGTCATGATTTCCATCAATGTGGTGAAGGTGTACCTTTTCCTCACTAACGAATTTCAGTCCGCAATATTCACAGGAATGGTTTTGCTTCTTTAAAGCCTCTGCTGTAGCATCGAAGTAGAGCTTAGAGTTTCTCTGACTCCAATAGACTAAATCTCCGTCATATGGGGATTTAGTCCCTTTTACCATTACGTGTTTATTTTGTTCATACTCAACTGCGGGGAAGCTTTTCTTGCATAGCTTATTGGCCTGATATCGGTTCGTCTTTTTTTCCTTGCGGAATTTTCGATTTGCCGTGTTATTCATGAACCATAATCTATCTCGGGAGCTGCTCATGTCACAGTTTTTGTGGTAATTCCTCCATCCACGTACAATGGGGGCTAGTTTTTTGGCTTTAGTTTCCGCACCATAATTCGAGCTGTTGACTATGGTCTTTATTTTCTTACGGATGTTCTTATGATTCTCCACTGAGGGAGTGCAATGAAACTTTCCGTTTTGCTTGACACGCATGTGCCATCCCAGAAAATCGAATCCATCTGTCGTTTTGGTTATCTTGGTCTTTTCTTCACTGATTTCCATCCCGCGCTCTGCCAAAAATTTCTTGATTTTATTCAAGATTTTTTCGGCGTTATCTTTTGGTTTTAGGAATATGACCATGTCGTCCGCATAACGAACGCTAGGGTGTATATCCTCTATTCCGTCAAGTGCAATATTGGCTAGTAGTGGGCTGACTACACCTCCCTGTGGGGTTCCTTGCTCAGGAAATTCCAGGTCAACTCCGGCCTTAAGGCATCTGAATATCCCAGTCTTCAAACTTGCTGGTGCAATTAACCTGTCCATGATGGACTTATGGGAAATGCGGTCGAAACACTTTTTAATGTCTAGTTCTATTACTCTCTTGTTGATGCCTTTGCAGAACGAGTTTAAGTTTTGGAACACGTACTTTTGTACATCATGAGCACTTCTACCTGTCCTAAATCCGTAACTACGGGCGTGGAATGTGGCTTCGTGTGCTGGTTCGAGGGCGAATTTTGCTAGACATTGCCATGCTCTGTCTGTGATGGTAGGTATCTTGAGTTTTCTTATTTTCCCATTTTTCTTGGGAATTGGGATTTCGCGAAGACCGGAGTGGTGCCAGTCAAGGGCATTTCCCTTCATTATCTCAAGTACTTTAAACCTTTCATTACAGCTCAGTGCGGTTTTGCCGTCTATTCCGGCGGTTTTCTTGCCCTGATTGAGCTGAGTCACTTGACGTATGGCCAAAAGTTGAGCTGAGCGGGATTTCAGAATCAGTTTCTGTAGAGACCGAGCTTTCCTCAAGTCACCAGCTTTAACTGCTTTATATACGCGCCTTTGTAGGCGGAAAAGGTTTTTCCGGAGTTGTTTCCAGTTTTGTCCTTTCCAAAGGTCACTAGATTTTTGTCTGTGTCTACCCATACTCTCCATTGGTTTGTATATTCTGAACACCCGTGCCCAGTTTTGAACACATCTTACCCGGTGGTGGGGATTAGGCTTTGGCATAGCTTACTGAGGTTACGACCGTTCCTCCGACCCTTTTGTTTATTGCCACCGTTTTTACTCGTTCCATCATCCAGATTGTTTTGATGATTTAGGGCAGTCCAATTTGCCTATCCTCTTCTCGGGGTTACGACTATCAACAGGAAAACGTCGTGAGAATTAAAGGATGAAGTCCACATGGTTTGTTTCAGATTGTGGCTTCTGCGTAAGACACTTTTCTAGGACTTGTTTGCCCATGTCATCTCCTCCTTAGCGGTAGGGAACCTAATCTGTTTCAGTCCTAATTCCGCCCTGATGCCAGCGTCACTCTGTAGGTTGCCGCCTACTCGGTGTGGCCAGATAGAGAGTCACTTGTCCCTTCAAGGGGTGGATTTTCACCACCATCCGGAAGATAGTTAGGATTTTGAGGTGTTATCCTCACGAATCCCCTCACTCATACCCCTCTAGCTTCTAGAGGCTCCTAGTGAGAACGAGCCGCACCC
>NZ_JAAHHM010000316.1:0-2135 GCF_010692445.1 Moorena sp. SIO3E8
GAAAAAGCTCTCCACTCTATCCTCCCTCAGCTTGTTGTCTGCATACTATTAACTGATATCCTCCGATTGCAACCTCTGCTCCTTGCACAGGGAATTGATATCAACATTTCTTGGTGCAAGATGTGAGAGTCCTAATCTCGAGTGCGATCGCATAGCGTGACCTACGGTCAATCGCATAAGCGCGGAAGCTTCCCTTCATCGCGTAGCGGCTCAATGGGCGCGCATCCCTTGTTCTCGATTCTTGTATGATTGTCCTATAGGAGAGACTTGACCACTATAGGGTACCGTGTAGGAATTGTGAGAATTTTTGATGCCATATTCGCTACTCCCTTTTCCCTACTCCCTGTTCCCTGTTCCCTGTTCCCTGTTCCCTTTGCTATATGACTCCTTTGGCATTAAATTTAGACACCATTGAGCTGACTGACGAACAGTTCTATCAGCTATGTCAGAATAACCGCGAGTTACAGTTTGAACGAACGGCCAAGGGAGAATTAATTATCATGCCACCTGTTGGCGGAGAGAGCGGCAATCGAGAAGCAGATTTAATTATTGATTTGGGAATTTGGAATCGGCAAACTGGTCTCGGTTATACTTTCAGTTCCTCCACTGTATTTAAGTTGCCCAATGGCGCAAATCGTTCTCCTGATTGCGCTTGGATTCAAAGGGAACGTTGGGAAGCCCTTACCCCAGAACAAAGACGCAAGTTTCCCCCGATTGTACCGGATTTTGTGATTGAGTTAAGGTCAGCAACGGATGATTTGGAAATGCTGCGTTCTAAGATGGGGGAATATAGGGATGTAGGGGTACAGTTGGGATGGTTGATTAATCCCCAACAGCAGCAAGTGGAAATTTATTGTCAAGGGCAAGAGGTAGTGGTGCGAAACCTTCCCACGGAATTATCTGCTGAGAATCTATTGCCTGGATTTAGGTTACGTTTACCCAGATACTTGTAGGGCGACAGGAATATAGGTTTTGCTCATTGAGCCTTAGCCTTTAGCTTCAAAAATGCCCTAGCTTTGGCGATTCTGACAATATGCTCTAAATATTGATAATGTTGCCATAGTTGTTCCTCGGCTGGAGTCAAACCTACTGTCCGATTTTTCTCTAAGAGAATAGATAACTGAGATTGTAAGGCTAGATTGTAAGGCTTCTGAGGGGCGTAGAGCAATAATAGCTGATTCTGTAGGGAGGCTTGCCAAAAATTCCCAGACTTCAGCCAGACCAGAAAAACCTTCTTGAGGAATAGCATTAAATTCTCGCAATCCTAAGGCTATAATTTGAGGTAGCTGATCACAAAAGGGTTGAAGCTGAGTGACAACTTCATCAGGTAGATCAAAGGTAACTTCCATTGGCTTTTCTTTCTGGGATTGTTATAACATTAAATCCATTTTAGTTATTCAATCATGGATGTAGGACTCAATTAAAATCGACTAGTTGTAGATTTTACCATGGGAGTATTAATCCTAGGATAAGCCATTCCATTACTGATAATTTAAACAGCTGCGTTACACTTTGTGATGCTGGTGGCGAAATATTGTGCAACATTAGCCTGGGACAGTATTTAGAGCTCATTGCTAGAAATGCGAGTACCAGGGAGAGGAATCCCTTGAACCCAAGCCAACAGAAGCGCTTTGATTGATAGCCGTTGCAGTCATGACATGTTGCAAATGGGTTTTGGCCAGTCCAAGGGTAGCGGCTGTGTCGGTAACATACGCCAGTAACAGCTTGAGAAATCGTTCCTTCAATGCCTGCCCGGAGGCCGTAGTATTTCCACCATTGTGGTGAGGCTTGCTGCTCACGGGCTTGTAGTAAAGCAAGTTGGCTGAGCTATAGGTTGTAAGGTCAAAGTCCGGGGAGCTTTGAGGGAGCGAGTACACAACTAAAGTACGGAAGCATCAAGGGCATATGGATTTGGTAAACTCGATGGGTTTTAATGGGCGTATCTAGACGATTATCAAGACGTTCTAGCCAAGTGCGGGTTTGATGTCCCTCAGGGCAAGTGGCCTGCTGCTGAGGGGGTGACATGCAAGCTAAAATCCTTATTGGGTAATACTTTCAGCCGATATGTTACAAAAAGATACATACTAGTTTGGCCTGACCTTGGACGTAGTTATAAGGGTTTTAGCTTCTAGAAC
>NZ_JAAHHM010000317.1:0-2032 GCF_010692445.1 Moorena sp. SIO3E8
GCTATCCATTAGGCAAAAGTAGTCGAAACAGTGATAGAGACTAGGACGTAGAAGCAAGTTGTGAACCTTCAAACAAATGGTAAAAGGTAGAAAGCCCTCGCCAGAGAGTTTTCAAGCCAGGTTCGCCATCTCCGGTACGGGCCAAAAATCCACCCAAACGTGCAATCGCTCATCAGAGCTTGGCGAAGAGTAGGAGGTTTTTTCGAGCGGTTTTTGGGTTGAAATTTACGTCGCAAGAGCTTCCATTCCTGTGGAGAGAAAACTACTTGGCAAGAAGCATCGGGATTAAGTCGAGCTTGATAAGTTAACCACATTAATCGCCAAGCAACAATGTTATAAGTAGCCAGTGCTTTGAGTAAACGCTCTCTAGTTTGAAGTTGAAGTTTTTCCATACCACAGCCACTTTTAAGGGTAAAGTGAAAGCGTTCGATGAGCCATCGATAACTATACCACTGCACGCATTGCCAAGCTTTTTGGAAGTCGTCAATTGGTAGAGTTGTGAGCAACAACCAACGAATGGGTTGACTACCATCAGCCGGTTTCTCAGTTTCTTCTACCAGTAGTACGTTGATTTCCACTGGATGGAGATTGTGGGGTTTGGGATGATGTTGAGGCACTTCCAAAGTGACTCTTATCCCTCGGATTTGTAATGATGCCTGACGAGCTGGACGTTTGGGATTACGCTCTAAGTTGATGGTCATTGTACCTAAAATTGGTCTTTGTTCAATCATCGGTAACAGATATCCCATCTCCTCTTTAACCCTGCGATTATACTCTCCTCGAATCAGTAATTCGCTATTAGCAGAACGCTTTTGGGCGAATAACTCGAAGATATCAGCCTCACGATCTGCAACATGTATGAGCTTGGCTTTTTCCGCTAGTCCTTCTTCAGCTCCCTTAACTGTCTCTAACCATCGATAACTTTCTTTTTCTTGAATCGCTTTTTTCTTGCGTTCTTTTTTCAAACCACTCCTGTGCTTTCTGGTCCAACTCTGTTGATGTAGCAGTCCTAATGGTTTTCCTTTGGCACTGACCGCTATACAGCTATGAACTTTAATTCCTTGTTGAAGGGTCTGATTTATATATCCCAAACCTTTTGTGGCTTCATGTGTCGTATACTCCAAGTCGGTCGTGTCCTGTATTGCCAGCACTACTCCTGCTTCCACACATCTCCTCACTACGCCTTCCTTGTGTGAAGCCAATATTTGTGTTCTTGTCACTTTCTCATTTGACCAAAATCTGTAAATACTTTGGCTGTTGCTCGCATTACCACTCGCTTTTGGTACTGTTTCTCCTGGATGCTCGCTTAAGACCACAAGTGTCTTTCTCAATCTTTTGGCATGACGTATGTCCTGAAAAATTTCGGATTTATTTCCTGGCTGATCCAATCCTTCATTTGTTCTTCTTCATCTCCTGATTGACTTTTTCCTCTGATACTCTCATAACCAATGCCTCCCTGTCCACTCCCGTGAGGGTGCTCCTACTTAGGGCTTGCTGAATAAGTCTATTGATTCGGGTAATAAGTAATAAGTAATAAGTAATAAGTTAAGAGTTCACTATCGCTTGCTGCACAAGTCTTTGGGGAAATTTGCGGATCTGAAACTAGCTCTTGAAAAATATGCTTATTTTTCCCTCACATTCCGAATATAACCAAGTGTTCCCCTACGATGGTGCCAGGTTTTTGTATCGATGGGCTCAAAATCCTGGCACTTTTTCAGGGTAAAAATGATTGAAAGCCCTGTCTGGTATAGTTTCCATACTTGTGCAGCAAGCCCTACTTAAGTGCGATCAGCGCAAGCTGCTGCCGTAGGCGATCGCGTTTGTGATTTTGCGATCGCGTTTGTGATTTTGCGATCGCGTTTGTGATTTTGCGATCGCGTTTGTGATTTTGCGATCGCGTTTGTGATTTTGCGACCGCAGTCTTGGGAAATCCCTGTTAGTTTAATAATGGCTCTCACCACTCCTCTCCCAATCCTTGCCTAAATCCTAGTCTCTATCACTGTTTCGACTACTTTTGCCTAATGGATAGCTT
>NZ_JAAHHM010000318.1:0-2013 GCF_010692445.1 Moorena sp. SIO3E8
TTGTTTCAGACGAGGATTTTTAAGAATTTTGGCATCTGCGATTAAGGGCATGCCTTTACCTACAGGTAGATTTATTCCCGATTTTTCTCCTGCCCCTGGATGAATCTTAAAAACATACCCTTGAAAGGCCCCTAACACACCCTACGCAACATTTACTTTAGCAATCCTAAAATCAATTGTGATAATTTTTCCCTACTCCCTACTCCCTACTCCCTACTCCCTATTTCCTATTCCCTTTTATTTAGGAAAAAACTGATGGACAGTACAACTAAAACCAGGTAGGAGGGGAGAGGTTAGGGTATCTTGGCTGAAAAGGGTTGCTACTAATTTGAGCTGACTGTTTTCTCGGCGATAAATTTCGAGCTTGCGAGACCTCCAATCAGCAATCCAATATTCTTTGACGCCTCGTGAAGAGTAAAGTTTTAGTTTAGCTTCTCGGTCTCGTCTTTGGTCTTGTTGACTAGCAGATAAAACTTCGACTGCTAATTCTGGGGCACCAGTTAGATGTCCAGATTTATCTAAGGTTAATGTATAGGTTTCTTGAGTAACCCAAACGACATCGGGAATAACATTATCGGATTCGGAAAACAGGACACCAGGACTAGGAATAGCTTCTCCTAAACCACTTGCTTCAGACCAAGCATCTAGCTGTCGAAAAATTTTGCCACAGGTTTGCTGATGTTTAGTATGAGGCGCTCTAGTCACAAATAATTCTCCATCAATGATTTCGTAGCGTGTTCCTTCATTTTCTGGTAGCAATTCTAGGTCATGGATAGTCCAGCATACTGTCTCATGTATTGCCTGATTCATAATTACACTCCGTTAGCTCTATACTAATCCTACTCGCGACTCCCGACTCCCGACTCCCTATTCCCATAGTGTCAGAGTTAGGTTATGAGCTAGGGAAGCTATAACTATAATGTTATCCTCGGGGCATACTTTAGAAAGTAATTATATTAACAAATGGAGCTAGAACAAAGAACAAAGAACAAAAAACAAAGGGAGCAGGAGTACGAGTCTAATTTTGATGGGAATGACGAAAATTGGTGAATTGACTTCTTTCAGAAGTCGGGAACAGGGAATAGGGAATAGGGAACAGAGAATGAGAGGCAGAGAATCAATATAAGTGGAGTGGGCATCCTGCCCGCCTGGAAATGAAACAGGCAAGATGCCCGTTCCACAGCCAGATGCCCAGATGCCCACTCCACAGCCAGATGCCCGTTCCAGAAAACTCTTCAAATCATTCGATTCTTAAGCAACACCGGAAGCGAGGGGTATTAGAAAAATATACTGGAGAGATTATCAGTAAAGGTACTAACCTCAACTCCCTCTACATTGGCGAGAAGGTCACCATCAGCAGCTATGATATTCACACTGCCATTAGACTGCTCAAAGGTAAGGGTGCTAGCATCACTAACCCCAAAGCGAGTTAACCCCTGTTGGAAATTTATCACTTTGTCATGTCCTTCACCTTCTTCAAGGGCAATGGTGTTGTTACCATTCCCAAGCTGGATGGTGTCTAGACCGGAACCAGAATCAATAGTATTGTTTCCGTCACCAGTGTTGATTACGTCATTTCCAGCACCGCCAGTTATGGTGTCATCACCGTCTAAACCGAAGAAATTGTTGTTAGCTTCGTTACCAATTAGTTCGTCATTAAAATTAGTACCTACGGCTCTTTCGATACTAATTAAAGTTTGTGCTACTTCCTGATCTTGCTCATCGGTGTAACTACCAGTGCCTTCAGCCAAATTGAGCTTAATACCAGAGTTGATTAGATTTTGAAAGTCAACGGTATCACGACCTTCTCCACCGTCGAAGTGGTTGGAACCGCCACTGTCTCGGAAAGTATCATGTCCTGCACCACCGACATATTTGTCATCACCCTCTAAACCAAAGAACATGTTGTTAGCTTCGTTACCGATCAGTTCGTCATTAAAATTAGTACCTAAGGCTCTTTCAATACTAATTAAAGTTTGTGCTACTTCCTGATCTTGCTCATCGGTGTAACTA
>NZ_JAAHHM010000319.1:0-1988 GCF_010692445.1 Moorena sp. SIO3E8
CAGTTTTCCAATTTCTCGCCATCATGTTTTTCTTTATAGAAAGGACTCTCATGTAATCCTTGATAGTGGAAAACCGCGTGTACCCCTTTTTTCCTTAGGTTGGCCAACAACAAATCTCTATGCGACAAGGATTTGCATAGGAGGTAGTAAATATGGAAATTATGTTTTGCAGACTTAGGAACCTTTGGAAGCACATAAGTGTTCCCTCCGTTGTTCAGCGTCTCATCATATGTTTTCCATAGGCTTTTTCTGTTTTCTTGAAGTTCTTCAATACATTCCAATTGAGCATATAAAAAGGCTGCAGTTATTTCTGAGGGAAGAAATGAGGAGCCAATATCTACCCAACCATATTTGTCTATTTCTCCTCTAAAGAAAGCTGTTCTGTTTGTTCCTTTTTCCCAGATGATCTCTGCTCTATTCAGAAAGCGTTTGTCATTTACTATCAACATTCCTCCCTCACCTGAGCTGATGTTTTTTGTTTCATGGAAAGAAAATGTGGCCAAATGTCCTATACCCCCCAACGGGCGGTCTTTGTAATAGGCGTTCACTGCTTGTGCAGCATCTTCAACAACAAATAAACCATACTTATCCGCGATGGTCATTATTTTGTCCATATCACAGGCCACTCCTGCATAATGCACCACAATAATAGCTTTGGTCTTATTTGTAATCAATGCTTCAACCTTATCAGCATCAATATTGGGATGGTCTTGCATGCTGTCGCAAAAGACTATTTTGGCGCCGCGAAGCACAAAAGCATTTGCGGTGGACACAAATGTGTAGGCAGGCATAATCACTTCATCTCCAGGAGAAATATTTAATAATATAGCGCACATTTCAAGCGCATCCGTACATGATGTGGTAAGAAAGGTTTTTAAAAAGGAATATTTTTTTTCAAAGAAGTTCTGGCATTTTTTTGTGAACATTCCGTTGCCAGATATTTTACCTGATGAGATAGCTTGATAAATATAATGGGATTCCCTCCCGGTTAAATATGGCTTGTTAAAAGGTATTTTCATCTGAATCTTGTTCTAAAGACCTTCAATGGGAAAACGCTTTCCTGTGTTTCATCGTAAATGGCCTCTTGAATTTTTAGCACTCCCGTTCCGCAGACAACACTTGGTTTTCCTTCTGCGAGAAACAATACTTTTCCACAGTCCCTGCGCGCTATACTTACATCTTCCATTATCTCTACGTCCAAAATCCTAACCTTTTCATTTCCCAATAAGGTATAAGCCCCTTTATACGGATGCCCCAAAGTATTAACCATTAGTTGAATTTTCTCTGAGGATTGTGTCCAGTCTATGTGATAGTCTTCTTCATCTCGCCACAAACTGTAGGTTGCCTTCTCACCTTTTTGAGGAATTCTTGACAATTCTTGGCCATCTAATATCATTTGAAAAATCTTACAAACAATTTCGGCGTAGCAAGAGCCCATTAGGTCAATGGCGTTTTCTATTTTTATTGGGTGTTTCACCCTAAAGCTTTTTTGTAATAGTATGTCACCTTCGTCATATTTCTCAGAACCCCAAATAGCAGTTGCGCCTATCGTCTCTTCTTTGTTCAACAAGGCATTGACCAAGGGTGCAAACCCACGATACTTTGGTAACAAGGAGTCATGTAAGACAATCAGGTTTTTTGCGTCTTCTATCATCCAGCGCCATCCAATAGCAATTACATAACCGAACTTCTCAATACTGTAAGAATCTCCTTTTAGAAGATACGAAATGCCGTTGGCCTCGCAAATGGTTTTTATTTCCTCTGAAAAATCATATTGATTTTCATCCTTTCCAATAACTACCTTAGAAATAGATCCACTGAAGCCTGCCTCAGCAAGTGACTTTAACACATTGGAACCTTTCTTGGTCATCAAAAGAAGGGCTGCCTGCTTGTTCATAAGTTGGCAAGTTTGTCGATGATGTAATTGGGTCTGTCTTTGGTTTGATTAAACGTTTTGCCAACATAAAGTCCAATAACACCTAAAATTG
>NZ_JAAHHM010000032.1:0-67315 GCF_010692445.1 Moorena sp. SIO3E8
CTTTGTATCTTGATGGTATTCCTTTAATGAAACGACTCTTTCAAGCTTGTTGCTCTACTAATGCTCCTCCTACTCTTGCTATACCTGTCTAAACCTTATTCTTTGTCTTTTTAAAAGAGCCGCACCCATATTAAATTATGGACAACAAAGGGCAAATTGCTCGACACCTTGAGTGGCCATCAGTATCATGTCTATCATCTCACCTTCAGCCCAGATGGGAAATACCTCGCTTCTGCTAGTGGTGACCAGACCGTGAAATTGTGGACAGCACAGGGCAAATTGCTCGACACCTTAACTGACCATCACTCTGATGTCTATCATGTCACCTTCAGCCCAGATGGGAAATACCTTGCTTCTGCTAGTGGTGACCAGACCGTGAAATTGTGGACAGCACAGGGCAAATTGCTCGACACCTTAACTGACCATCACTTTGATGTCTATCATCTCACCTTCAGCCCAGATGGGAAATACCTCGCTTCTGCTAGTTACCATACCGTGAAATTGTGGACAGCACAGGGCAAATTGCTCGACACCTTGAGTGGCCATCAGAAACAGCTCAATCATTTCACCTTCAGCCGAGATGGTAAATATCTCGCTTCCGCAAGTTTGGACCATACCGTGAAATTGTGGACAACAGAGGGCAAATTGCTCGACACCTTGACTGACCATCAGAGTTGGGTCTATCATGTCACTTTCAGCCCGGATGGTAAATACCTCGCTTCTGCTAGTCGTGACCAGACCGTGAAATTGTGGACAGCACAGGGCAAATTGCTCGACACCTTGACTGGCCATCAGGATGATGTCAATCATGTCACCTTCAGCCCAGATGGGAAATACCTCGCTTCCGCTAGTCATGACAATACAGTGAAATTGTGGACAACACAAGGGAAATTGGTGGACACCTTAACTGGTCATCAGAGTGGGGTCTATCATGTTACCTTCAGCCGAGATGGTAAATACCTTGCTACTGCTAGTGGTGACCAGACCGTGAAATTGTGGACAGCACAAGGGAAATTACTGGATACCTTGACTGGCCATCAGAATTCGGTGATGCATGTCACCTTCAGCCCGGATGGTAAATACCTCGCTTCCGCAAGTTTGGACCATACCGTGAAATTGTGGACCTTTAACCGAGATGAACTCCTCAAACAGGCTTGCCATGAGCTGAGTGACTACCTAAAAAATAACCCCAATGTCAGTGATAAGGAGCGTTCTCTTTGTGGGGTGGAATCTTCTGCAACAGCTCTTATTGTAGAAGGGAATAGATTAGCAAATAATGGTAAGATAGATCAGGCGATTACTAAGTTTAAAAAAGCCTTAGAACTTGACCCCACTTTAGACTTTGACCCTCAAACTAAAGCCAGCAAAATTTCAACACCATTTTTTCTTAGTCAAGGGAATAAATTAGCAAATAATGGTAAGATAGATCAGGCGATTGCTAAATTTAAAAAAGCCTTAGAACTTGACCCCACTTTAGACTTTGACCCTCAAGCCACAGCCAGCAGAATTGCAGCACTTACTTTTGTTAGTGAAGGGAATAAATTAGCAAATAATGGTAAGATAGATCAGGCGATTGCTAAATTTAAAAAAGCTCAAGAACTATATCCTAATTTAGAAATTGATGCTTATGATTGGGATATACTCTGTCGGTATAGTAGCCTGTATAACCAAGCTGAAAAAGTAATGTTTGCCTGTGAAAAAGCAGTTGAACTCGCACCTGATGATGAAGATTATATCGATAGTCGGGGTTTAGCTAGGGCGTTAACGGGTAATATTAAAGGTGCGATTGAAGACTTTGAGGTGTTTATCGCCTGGACAGATAATGAGAAGAAGAAAGCACAACGACAGGGTTGGGTTGACGCTCTCAAGAAAGGTGAAAATCCTTTTACAAAAGAGGTGTTAGAAAGTCTGCGATAATAGGAAGCTTTCAGCGGTCAGTGGTCAGTTGTTAGCGGTCAGCCGTCAGCTATCAGCGGTCAGCTTATGGGCTACAGATGGTGCTACTGTTCGGGCATCTTGGTGGAATGGGCATCTTGGTGGAATGGGCATCTTGGTGGAATGGGCATCTTGGTGGAATGGGCATCTTGGTGGAACTGGCATCTTGGTGGAACTGGCATCTTGGTGGAATGGGCATCTTGCGTGGAACTGGCATCTTGCCAGTTTCAATCTATTTTCGGGCGGGCAGGATGCCCACTCTACTGGTATTGATCCGGCGGGCAGGATGCCCACTCTACTGCTATTCATTCTTTTCCCGATTCCCGACTCCCGACTCCCGACTCCCAAAAATCACAAAACCCTGCAAAGACATAACCTTGCAGGGATTCATGATATTCTATTAAGTGGCGGGAGGCGGATTTGAACCACCGACCTTCGGGTTATGCGTACCAACTACAACTTTCGTTGCCTGGATCTTCCAGTTTGTGGTCTGGACTGTCCCTTCACCCTCGCCTTAAACGTTAGGGTGCCTGCCTAACCAGTCTCTACACCTTCTCCCTTTGGGAGCTTGGCTCGGGATTACCTCGCTACAGGCTTCCCCGAATTTGACAGGTAAACACACGGAGATTTATCTTCGTGCCGCCCATGCTCAAGCTCGCTATTAAGCGTCTAGCTAACTTGATTGTTGAGCCCGACGAGCTACCAGGCTGCTCTATCCCGCGTCGTCTTTTTCACTATAACACCTAATTTCCAAAAGTGGCAAGGGGAAATGGGAAATTTCTCAAATTAATTCTATCAGCGCTCTGGGAATAGGGTGTGGGGTGTGGGGTGTGGGGTGTAGGGAGTCGGGAGTCGGGAATCGGGAATCGGGAATCGGGAATTGGGAATCGGGAATCGGGAGTAGGGTGTGGGGTGTAGGGTGTGGAGTGATTGGAAAACTTTTTTGGAACTAAGGCAATCATTTCTGGATGTATGTATATAGCTACTCCATACTCCCAGTGCCCGAGCTCCACACTCCCTGACAGGGGAATGATAATTTTTAACAAGAAATTAGGTACATGTTCTAATACCCCAAACCCTATACCCCACACCCCACACCCTATTCCCATACCCCACACCCTACACCCTATTCCCATACCCCACACCCCACACCCTACACCCTATTTCCAACTAAGGCATAGATAACTCACCAACCACTTCTAAACGCTTGTATTTACTGAGGTTAATAAACATCGACTCCAAGGTATCTGCCACCGAAGGAGTAATCCAAGCCATTTGCTTAAGTAGGGCAATGGCTGCAGCATACTTAGCAGATTTTGCGCCATCGAGGACTTTAATGGCTAGACCCATATTCTGCCCAACGCGACCGATACATTGAACCCCTTGTGCTCCCGATTTACTGACCAGTTCCCCTTCGGATAATCGCATCAGTTCTGTATCAAATCCCCCATCCCCGGACACCATCTGGGGATGACTGATCATGGCGCGCACAATACGCTCCATGGCCAGATTATTACCAGAAGAGAGCAGAGCGTACAATAATGCCATTTGCCGTAGCTGTAAAAAATAAGTCGGAGCGCCACAGTCGTCGTGAGCCAGAATTAACTCTTGCTCCGGCATCTGTAGCAGCTCCGCTACTTGGCTTAAGATTAACATTTGCACGGGATGATTATACTCCAAATAGCTCTTGATTAGCCACTGCCTTTGTTGACAAACAGCCAACATTCCAGCATGTTTACCGGAACAGGTATGTTGCAGTGAACTTTCCTGGCCTGGGGGAATGGGACACTGTAGTGCTGAGGGGTCAACATCACAGCGCCAAAGAATATTAAAGACCTGCCTTACCTGCTCCATCGTGCTGTGATGGGAACTACAGATAATTGCCAAATCTCGGTCAGTGAGATTGTAACGCTCAAGGGTACCTGTGGTAGTGACCGCTAAGGCTTGGAAAGGTTTGAGTGCAGAGCGAACGAATGTCGAGGTTTCTGGGTTACCCGCAACATATAACATCCGTCCCCGGTTATCACACACAACCGCTTGAGCTGAATGAACTGATTCGATAATGCCTTCCCGTAGTAAACGGACTTCTAAGGCTCGTGTTTGAGTACGTTTTCCCCTGGTCATGGATTAGACTTAAAGCTACCCTATAGCTTAGTTGGAGCAATCGAGCTAGGTGGCTGATAACACACGCCAAATGATGTTGCCACCAATCACGACTATAATCAAAAATCCGAACGTCCAGTGTAAACGTCGCAAAATTGGTTGGAGTTCATAAGAAACAATTAAGCGATCGCGAGCCAAAATTTCTGGAGTTTTTGTCCAGGTTTGACCGTCATACCAGCCTGACTCCTCGTAGACTATGGTTTCTCTGATCAAGCGATCGCGTACATAGAACCAACCTAGGTATAGCCGCAGCAAACTTAAAATCAAGAAGATACTTGCTCCTGCCCCGCCACAGAGCAGAAACTTGATTATCGCTTTTTGCGGTGGAAAACTGACTGCTGCTATCGGCCCTGAAACCAGCCAGCTCAACCCCCAAACCCAAGTCAGCTTGATCACATAATTTGGTAGTTTCAGCCTTACCCAGTTAAAAAACCAAGATTCTTTTAGTTCTTGGTATTCATTTATGGGTTGCTGCTCTTCTGGAACAGGACATACATAAACGGGAGATTTCATGATTATTCTTTTGTGAGTGCTGCAATTAGGATGCCTGAAACTCAATCTGCTCCGCATGGCCCCAGAATGCTTCGAGATTATAGAATTTCCGTTCTTCAGGCAGCAAGATATGGACAATCACGTCACCGTAATCTTGAAGTATCCAGATTCCCTCTGCTTTTCCTGCTGTTCGCACAGGTAAACGGTTCCATGCCTCTTCTACTTGCTGTTCAATCGACTGAGAGATTGCCCTGACCTGTACCCTAGAAAACCCGGTCACAATTACAAAGTAATCTGTGATGTACGATACCTCTGACACCGACAGAATCACAATATCTGCACCCTTGCGGTCATCTGCTGCTTGAGCAACGGTTAGTGCTAACCCATAGCTAGCATCCTGGTGTTCGGTATCAGGGGTTACTAAGGTGGAGGGCTTATTATTTTGATCTCTCATTAAGCGTTTAATTCCTCGCTTTACAAAACAATCTGTTCTAATAGTAATTAAGTTTTCTTGTGCTTAATCACTTGCTGTACAATTCTTTTCATTTCTTTTCTTTGCTTCTTCATTTGACACTCACACTGCTATTGACGAAACGTTCCTGAAAGCTAGGCACATGGGACTTTAGGCATTTACACAATCTGTCTTACAGTCTCTTTTAGCTGTTGTCTTCCTGGACATCTGTTGCGCCCAGTTTCGAGTCAATATCATACGTTTGTGAATGGGACGAGGACTCTCTAGCAGGAATTTTAACGAGTAGTCACAGGCTAACCAAACAGTTTTGTATAGATCTTGCTTAGAGAGATTTCGTAAGGCTTGTAAATCCGGTGTATCACCACGACCTGGCTCAATAGTATCAGCAATAAACACCACACAACTGAGGGGGGTCATACCCTCACGCCCTAACGTATGGAGAGCGATCGCTTCCAATACTGCTTCATCTTTGACTCCAAACTGCTCTTGGGCAACAATAGCACTGACATCTGCATGCAATAAGTGAGGCGCGGCTTCACAGACTGGATCGACTTCTATGCCGTTATCTCTAGCCATTTGCAACAAGCGCTCAGGCTTAAAGCATTTGGCTAGGTCGTGCAACAACCCTGCTTGACCTGCCTGCTGAGCATTGAGATGATGAAGCTCAGCGAGTTCAACAGACATCTGTTCAACCCGCAATATATGCTGTAGCCGAGAAGACGGTACATTATCTGCTAACCAGGTCAACACCTGATCACGCATCACCTTAAAAAGCTCCTAAGACATGTAATTGGTAACACTCGCTAATTCTTTTTTTAAGAAAATCTTAACATTTTTTCTTGATATAGCGGATAATACCTGATAGGTCTATTAAAACATTTTCTCAAGACTTTAGCAAGAAAAAGTTATGGCAAAGGGAGTCGGGAGTCGGGAGTCGGGAGCGGTGCGACCCGTGGCGAATTTAATTCGCCTACGGAAAGCGCACCGAGGGAGTCGGGAATCGGGAGTCGGGAACTTTAGAAGAAAAATTCTCACAATTCCTGCAGGTATTACTATATAGGGGAATGAGTTACACAGGATTTTTTCCCTGTTTCCTGTTATCCGTTATCCGTTATCTGTTATCCGTTATCCGTTATCTGTTATCTGTTATCTGTTCCCTATTCCCTGTTCCCTATTCCCTGTTCCCTAAACCCCAATTTGTAGGTTACTTAATTGAAAATTGCTATAGCAATCATTTAGGATTGCTATAGAAAAAAAACCTTAGCCATCAGCTAAATCGGGAAACACTTCTCGGACTGCTGGATGAACCAACTGGTGATTCTGGACATTAACGCCCTTGGCTAGAGCGGGATTATTTTCCAGAGTGCTCAACCCCTGATTGGCCAGACTGAGTACGTAGGGGAAAGTACTATTGTTTAGAGCCACAGCTGATGTACAGGGAACAGCTCCAGGCATATTAGGCACCCCATAGTGAACCACACCCTCCTCGATATAAATGGGATTGGTATGGGATGTGGGTCGTAATGTCTCAATACAGCCTCCCTGATCCACAGCAACATCTACAATCACTGAGCCAGTAACCATTTGTTTGACCAGAGAGCGCGGGACTAAAATGGGAGCACGACGACCAGGGACTAACACTGCCCCAATCAACAGGTCAGCATCAGTAACAGCCGCTTCAATTTCTGCTGAATTGCTGTAGAGGAGTTCAATTCTTGAGCCAAAGATAGTTTCTAAATAACTCAACCGTTGAACATTAATATCAAAAATCTGTACTCTCGCTCCCATCCCCACAGCGATTTTGGCGGCTTCTGTACCGACAACTCCCCCACCAAGAATTACCACCTTACCTGGTTTAACTCCGGGAATACCGCCTAACAGCACCCCTCTTCCCCCCTGCTGACGCTCCAGAAATCTGGCTCCAAATTGTACGGAAAGACGACCAGCAATAATGCTCATCGGGGTTAGCAGCGGTAGGGTGTGGTCTGGGAGTTCTACGGTTTCATATGCGATCGCAATCACCCCCGATTGCAGCAACTGCTCAGTTAAAGCACGGTCAGCGGCTAAGTGTAGATAAGTAAACAACAGCTGTCCTTTTTGAAGCAAGGGATACTCTGGCGCTATGGTTTCTTTGACTTTGACTACTAGTTCCCGATTCCAAGCCTCAGCCGCGTCTAAGACAATTTTGGCTCCCTGACGCTGATAGTCTTCATCGGTAAAGCCAGCACCAGTGCCAGCATTAGTTTCAACGAAAACTGTATGACCCGCTTCTTGTAAAACCCTGACACTACTGGGGGTTAATCCCACACGAAATTCCTGATCTTTCGTTTCTTTGGGAACACCTATTTCCATGCTTTTACCTCTTTGGCTGACTGGTGCTGTATCTAAATGTGATCTAAATGTTAAAATTAGTGAAGTTAAGTAACTCTACTATAGCTTGGCAACTTTTATCACTATGACGCAACCCCAACCCTCTAAAGTCCCTCAAGTCCAGTCACCTAAGTTTGGGTTTAATGATTACGCAGAACGCTTGAATGGTAGAGCTGCCATGATTGGTTTTATTTTGACTCTGGCAATTGAATACTTTACTGGTCAAGACTTATTAACCTGGTTAGGCTTACATTAAAACTACTCCCAGAGTCGGTCAGTGGGACAGTCGGTCAGTAGGAGAGTCGCTGAAGCTACTGGCCTGCTC
This sequence comes from Moorena sp. SIO3E8, assembly GCF_010692445.1. Taxonomy (NCBI): domain Bacteria; kingdom Bacillati; phylum Cyanobacteriota; class Cyanophyceae; order Coleofasciculales; family Coleofasciculaceae; genus Moorena; species Moorena sp. SIO3E8. The sequence continues at coordinate 7,758 of NZ_JAAHHM010000032.1, forward strand.
CTGTAAGCGCTTTCAAGAATAACTGCTGCCATAGTTCCCAGGATTGGCAAAAGTGATCTTAAACTTCCCGGTTGCTCTGGGCATCTCGAAGAATGATAACTATCAGTAATATCTCAGTAACAGTAAAGTACCCCAAGTAAGTTAGTGCTCTAGTTGGGCACTTCTGGCCTATTCTGTTACAAAAGAAGTACATCTGTGAAATAGAGTAATTAGTAAGCCGTGATAAATGCTTTATGGCATCGAGTGTTGAAGTCAGCTTACCGTAAAGAGCCAATCTCAGGCTTCATCGTGATTATCGGAGCGGTGGATGCTGTGATTGGTGGTGTGGGCGGACGCTGGTCATTATTCAGTTTTGGACTGATGATGGTGGGAATAGCAGTGGTAGTCCGTTGGTGGCAAAGCCAAAGTCAGCAAACTGAACTGGCTGAGCAACCTGTGGAGCGGTATCTTCCCCCCAGTTCTTCCCGTCCACCATTACCGATGTTGAGTGCTGTCAAGGGTCAATCACATCGACGTCAACCACCTCGATAGGTCAAGCTGTTTTAAGATCACACTGTTCATCCCTAAGGGAATAGGGGCAACAGAGGGGAGAGGATAGTCAACAGTGGTCAGTTACCAATTACCAATTACCAATGATCTTGTCACCAATTCATCAGAGGACTGGCTCAAAATTGGTCAGGTAGCTAGTCATAGCGGGTTGCCCGTGAAGACCATTCGCTATTACGAAGAAATTGGTCTGCTTACGCCAGTCACAACCCGCTCCCCTTCTGGCTATCGCCTGTTTACGAGGCAGGTGTTGAATCGACTGGCTTTTATCAAACGCGCCCAATCCCTAGGACTTAGTCTTAGCGAGATTCAAGACATCCTCAAAATTCATGACTTTGGTGAGTTACCTTGTGGAGCGGTTAAGCAGCATCTACTGCTCAAGATTGAGGCAATCACCGAACAAATAGAAGCATTGGAACTACTAAAGTCCGAGTTGTTGGGTATAATTTCCGGTTGGCAAGAACATCCCCCTGACGCGGTGAAAAGTAAGACGATTTGCCCTAACCTTGGCCAAAAGGCCACGCTACGCGAACAACCAGAATGAAAAAAACACCGTTGGCGATTTTGGGAACTGTGCTCGGGATCATGGCAGTGGTCACCAGTACCACCTACGCTAAGGAATCAAGACTGGGGCTAATGGTTGCAGCTATACCGGAAATAGCTTCATCCCAGGCTCAATCTTGGAGAACTCCTCAATTGGTGCGTACCATTGAAGCCCATTCTACCGCTGTGGATGCTCTGTCATTTAGTCCTAGTGGGCGAGTGCTACTCAGTGGGGGTAGCAGGAGTGATGCCCATCTAAAATTATGGTGGCTGAAAAACGGTCGTGAAATTGATAGCCTGCGAGTACACCAAACCTCCGTGGCTGACATGGCTTTTAGTGCTGATGGAACAATTCTGGCTAGTGTCGGGGAGGATGGTCGAATCAATTTGTGGCAATGGAATCAGGAAGAATACACAGGAGACTATACCCGTACTTTTCTAGGGCATACTAGCAATTTACTTTCCCTAGCTATCACCTCAGATAGTAAGGTATTAGTGACTGGGGGATTGGATGGTATTCGGGTGTGGGACATCAGAAACCAACGTCCCCTTTACACTCTGGCAGATTTTGATCATCCAACCTATTCCCTAGCGCTTCATCCCAAGGCCGAAACCCTAGTCAGTGGACTCAAAAATGGCACGATTAAAATTTGGAATCTGAACACAGGACAACCCCTTTACATTATTCGAGCTCATCAAGGTATCACTAGTGCTCTAGCCTTTACCCCTAATGGTAGAACCCTAGTCAGCAGTGGTTATGACGGTAAGATTAGGGTCTGGGATACAAAGACTTGGCAGCTTAAGTATACCTTGAGCAAACATACTGGAAAGATTCGTGCGATCGCAATTAATCCAGTTAATGGCACAATTCTCGCTAGTGCTAGTCGTGATGGGGTTCGGTTGTGGAATTTGAACACTGGTAAGCAGATTGCTTGGTTGACTGGACATCAAGATTGGGTACAATCCGTTGCCTTTAGTCGGGATGGACGTTTTCTGGCTACTGGGGGATTTGATCGGACGATCAACATTTGGCAGGCCAATACAACAGAGGTAGCTCGACAGTAAAAAAATACCAATTAAAGTAGGGTTGGAACAGGTAAGCGATCAGCTATCAGCGATCAGCTATCAGCTATAACAAAGGGAACAGGGAACAGGGAACAGGGAACAGGGAGTAGAGAGTAGGGAAAAGGGAACAGGGAACAAAAATTCTCACAAGTCATTTAGGATTGCTATATCAGCTATCAGCTATCAGCTATCAGCTATCAGCTATGAGTTATCAGCTAAAGGCTGACCACTGACCGCTGACCGCTGACCACTGACCACTGACCACTGACCGCTGACCACTGACCGCTGACCGCTGACCGCTGACCGCTAAATGCTTACAACCAAACTCCCTACAAGCTAAAGAATATTATGACAGATAAATCGAATAATCTTGCTATTATTCATTTCGATGGTGTCAGCAAAAGACGAACTAATCAATCCGCCTGTGGTGCTATAATTCAGTACCAAGGTGAGGTTTATCCAGTCTCTCAATACTTAGGATTTACTACTCAGAATCAAACTGAGTATATGGGGCTAATCCTTGGACTACAGAAGAGTCTAAAGCTTGGAGCAAAAGAAGCCAAAATCTATGGGGATTGCGAACTAGTAATTAACCAGCTCCATGGGGATTATATGCTTAAAAACAACAATTTGGTTAGCTTTCACACCCGAGCCAAAACCCTTCTTGATAAACTGGATTTCTACGAATTAATCTGGATTAACAAAACCCAAAACCTTGAAGCTGACCAGTTAGCAAATGACTGTATTGATTTGGAAAAGTCCCAGAAGTAAAGAATGCGTGGGCTTTGCAGTAATATCAATAGGAAAGGGAATAGGGAACAGGGAATAGGGAGTAGGGACTAGGGACTAGGGACTAGGCAAGAGGCAAAAGGTAAAAGGCAAAAGGCAAAAGGCAAAAGGCAAAAGGCAAAAGGCAAAAGGCAAAAGGCAAGAGGCAAGAGGAATCCCCCCGGGAGCAGGTCTTGCAATGCTTAAACATTAGTACTACGTACCATTAGAGCAAGCAATTACCCATGAGGGGGCTATAGATAATGTACAAATATTCATCCAGGACTAGCTCCCCTTCAGACCTATTACCTATTACCTTCCCCTCCTGGGAGGGGTTAGGGGTGGGTTCCTATTACCTATTACCTATTACCTATTACCTTAGTACAAATGTTCTGCATAAGTGACATGCTCCCAATCCCCCCTCTCCCCACACTCTTGGCTCTTGCCAATCCCAATGGAAATGGAAGATCAGTTCTCTTTTGATGCCTGCTCCTCTTGCAACAGTTGCTCTTTGGAATCTCCCCAGTAGGCTGCGTAAGTCCAAACTTCGTGCTTATCATTTTCTTTGCTTTCTACTGACCATCGATAAATAGCTGATTTCGGCTCAACCCCAATTTCGATAAGCTTGGCACCCATATAGTACTCCATCTGGTTTTTGGTCATGTACTTGACCCCAGTAGGCTCATTCTTTTTTACGCTTCGGGACATGAAAGCCTTAGTATGTTTTGCCATTTTGTTTCTGTTTTGGATTTGAATATATAGAATTGCTGATGTCTTGCATGGGTTCGTGACTAAGTATCTAGAAACACTTAGACACAATTCTTAATATTCTAATGCTTGAAGGGAGAACAGAGTTAGCTAAACTACCCCTCTTCCGGTATTTTCGGGCTGAGCAACGGCTGAGCATCTAGTGATGGGTAGCGAATGATCATTGCCAGACTTTGCTGCTGCTGCACCATGGGAACGCGCCCCGCGTGACCATTCGCGTAGCGTGGCCGTTCGCGTAGCGTGGCCAAAAGGCCAAAAGGCCAAGGTCAATCACAAATGCGATCGCATTAGTATGAAAAAAAGGATGAAGGTCAGCAGTTGCATCTAGACCAGTCTACCAAAGGCACTGCCAACAGCAATTGTGGCTTATCATCCACTGGCGAGATCCCTCAGTGTTGAGGAACTAATCAAGCCCAATTATCATCACGAGTGAGGTGCACAGGATTTTTTTCTACTCCCCCCTCCTCGTGCGGTAAAACCACTATTACTAAAACTCTTCCCCCTACTCCCTACTCCCTACTCCCTACTCCCTAAAACCAATGTATCTGGGAAAATTGAACCTTAAGCCGGTCTACTGGCTCTTAGGGCTAATCTTGGCAGTCATCCTCCTCTGGGCACTACCCAAGCCCTGGCACGCAGCCAGTTTATCCACTGATCCGAAAGTATTACATGTCCTCAATCGCGTTAGTTTTGGTCCTCGCCCAGGGGACATCGAACGGGTGAAATCCATGGGAGTTGATGCTTATATTCAGTCCCAGCTTTCCCCAGAATCTATTCCTGAACCGCCACAACTGAGGAAACAACTCAAGAATTTGGATACCCTGGAACTGAATCCAGTGGAGCTATGGAAAGGGTATGCACCACCACAAGGTAAAAAGAAACGGCAGCTGAGTCAGCAACAGCGCAAGCAGGCTCAAAAGCGATCGCAAATACCTAGGCAGCAGGGATTGGAAGCCCGTTTAATCAGAGCGATCGCTAGTCCTCAACAGCTTCAGGAAGTAATGGTAGACTTCTGGTTCAACCACTTCAATGTTTTTGATAGCAAGGGATTGAATCGGATCTGGGTTAGTTCCTTTGAACAAGATGCCATTAGACCCCATGCCCTTGGTCGTTTTCGGGATTTGTTAGGTGCTACAGCTCACCATCCCGCCATGCTCTTCTATTTAGACAACCACCAAAACACCGCACCAGGAAGTCCAGGAGCTCGTGGTCGATACAAAGGGCTGAATGAAAACTATGCTCGGGAACTGATGGAACTCCACACCCTAGGAGTAGATGGTGGATACACCCAAGAGGATGTAATTACTTTAGCGCGGATCTTGACTGGCTGGACTACTGACCGTGAGGGTAAGCACGGTGACAGTAGAGGATTTTATTTCCACCCTAAGCGCCATGATTACAGTGATAAAGTTTTCCTGGGTAGACCGATTCCAGGTAGCGGCAGCCTAGAGGGAGAGCAAGCCCTAGATCTGCTGGCTCGTCATCCCTCCACCGCCCATTACATTAGCTACAAATTAGCCCAGTACTTTGTAGCTGATCAGCCACCAGCAAAGCTAGTAGACACTCTAGCCCAACGCTTTTTGAAGACCGATGGGGATATTCGTAAGGTTCTAGAAACCCTATTTCAAAGCCCTGAATTTTGGGACACTCAGTATTACAACAGTAAATTTAAATCCCCCTATCACTACATCATCTCAGCAGTGCGAGCTACAGGCAGTAAAAAGCCCAAATGGAAAACCCTCTCTGGTATTATCCGTCAGCTAGGAATGCCCATCTACGGCTGCCCAACTCCCAATGGTTACAAAAACACTGAGAAGGCTTGGCTCAGTCCAGATGGGATGATTCGCCGGGTCAGCTTTGCCACCGCATTAGCCAATGGTAATTTCGAGCAGCGTCAACCTAAACAAAAGCGTAAACCTGTGGATGCTGTCCAACTCAGGAAAACCCTAGCCAATCACTTTTCTGACCAAACTAAAGAAGTCATCCACACTAGTCCAGCTAAGCTACGAGCCGCCCTGATTCTGGGCAGTCCAGAAATGATGTATCGATAATACATTAGGGAGTAGGGAGTAGGGAGTAGGGAGTCGGGAGTAGGGAGTCGGGAGTTGGGGGAATAAAATTGATTGCACCATACTTTTTGAAGTATGAAGTATGACTGATTAATTATAATTTTTGATGTTTAAATAGCCATTTAAAAAATATGCTTTTAAATCAACTTTTAATAAATTTGCTATTTTTATAAAAGCAAATTATATAATATTAATTTATTATAATCCCAAAAACTCCTCGAAGCTCTTTCCTACGATTCCCGATTCCCGATTCCCGATTCCCGATTCCCGATTCCCGATTCCCGATTCCCGATTCCCGATTCCCGATTCCCTGTTCCCGATTCCCGATTCCCGATTCCCGATTCCCGATTCCCTGTTCCCTATGCTATAAAAACCAACCATGAAAAGACGCAAATTATTACAACAAGCTAGCCTTCTAACTGCTGGGGGAATTATCTCTATGGGAAGTTGGGTAGCGAGAGGATTAGCAAATACGGCAAATACTAATCACCGTAAGCGACTGATTGTTATTTTCCTTCGGGGTGGGATAGATGGACTGAATGTAGTTGTGCCATACCAAGAGGCTGATTACTACCAAGCGCGACCCAGAATTGCGATTCCTCGCACCGGGGAAAAAGGGGGAGTCTTGGATTTAGATGGTTACTTTGGCTTACATCCAGCTCTAGCTGATCTGATGCCTCTTTGGAAACAGAAAAGTTTAGCCTTTGTTCACGCCAGTGGTTCACCAGACTCCACTCGCTCCCATTTCGATGCTCAGGATTACATGGAAAGTGGCACCCCAGGCATTAAGAGTACAGATGATGGCTGGATGAATCGACTATTAGGGACGATTCCCAAAGAAATACCAACTCAAGCGGTGAATATGGGCACAACAACCCCACGGATTCTATCCGGTCAGATGCCAGTGGCTAATTTACCGATGGGCAGAAATTATAATCACAAGCTGCCTGTAGACCGTCCCCAAATTGATGCTGCTTTTGATCAGCTCTATCGTGGTAATAATGCGATTAATCTGGCTTATCAGGAAGGAAGTGAAGCACGGAAGATACTCCTGGCTGAGCTAAAGGAAGAAATGATGGCAGCTAACCGGGGAGCACCACCTTCCTCTAAATTTGTTGGTGATAGCCGCAAATTAGCCAAGCTGATGGTGGGGGATGCTAAGACCCAACTGGCATTTTTGGCCTTAGGTGGCTGGGATACCCATGTTAACCAGGGCGGTAGTCAAGGACAGCTGGCTCGAAAACTTAAGCCTATTGGACAAGGCTTGGCTACTCTAGTCAAAGCGTTAGAACCGATTTATGCCAATACTGTAATTGTGGTCATGTCAGAATTTGGTCGTACCCTGGCAGAGAATGGTAATAAGGGTACTGACCATGGACACGGGAATGTGATGTGGGTCTTGGGTGGAGGAGTTCGCGGTGGTAAGGTCTATGGAGAGTGGCCCGGTTTGGCGGAATCCCAGTTGTATGAAAAACGTGATTTAGCAGTAACTACGGATTTTCGTGAGGTGCTGATGCCTGTGCTAAGGGAACATATGGAGATTGGAGACTCGAATTTAGCCCAAATCTTTCCTGGTTTTACGTCTAATCAGAGTTTGGGGCTTTTGTAGGGAAAGAGAAGTGTCGGGGGAGGGGAGTGCGATCGCGTTTGGCCGTAGGCCACGCTTCGCGAACGCGCAGCGTCGGCAAAGCCTAAAGCGTGACATGCAGGTCAATCGCTGTTCTTGAAATCCGCGATCGCACTCAACAAGCAAATTCTTAAAAGCCATAATTAGCAAGGTATTCGCTATCTATTTGGCTCAGGCTTGTTGATCAAACGAGGTGGAGTAGAAAAAAAGTAATATAATACACACGATTATCCCTTGTTGTCTGTATGGTTTGACTTGGCAAAATTATTTTAGGCTTGGTATGATTTGTTCAGCTTCTTTGAAGTCCATAACTTAAGACCGTCTATTCCTGTAAAAATGTCTAAAATTCTTATCTCTCATCCCATTGACCCAGAGACAGCTGACGATTTAGGATTGCGTGAGGTATATTACCCACTGAATAAAGAACTTGCAGGTGTAGACGAGCCTATATTCTATGCACCAAATTCTGGCGAAGAGTGCCTGTATATTCCTACCATTGCTACCAAACAACAGCCTGATGAAGAACACGATCCTAGCCTTGAAGTTTTACGTCAGGTACTGGTCACGTTTCAACCCGATGTCCTGATTGCAGGGAACAACGCCGTGCCCGGCACCGCACTCTATGCCTGGCGACAAGCTGTTGGTCATACTCGTAGTTTGCGAGTCATTCGACGGGGGGTGGATACGCGAGCGATCGATCGGCAAGCAGCAAATGAGCAATCTGTCAGTGTTGGTAACTTACCTGGGATCAATTCACCTTATGTGGCCAGGCACCAAGTTCAACAGCTTAAGTTAAATGAGGCTCAACCCAATAGTAAAATAGCGGTGATTGGGGTTGGAAACATTGGGAAAAATATCGCCCTTAACGCATTAATATTGGGTCTAGATGTTCATCTTTTCAGTCCTTCTTTGCAAAATCCTGCGCGACGAAACATAACGTTGCTGGAACGATCGATACCCCCTGAAAGGGTCACCTGTGCTCCTTCTCTGGAGGCCGCTTTTCAAGACGCTGCCTATGTCTCAGTTGCTGTACCTTGGGTCAACAGTCAGGGCAAGCCGAATATCGACATGTTTAGTCAACAACATCTTGAAAGTGTTCGGAAGAATGCGAGGATTAGTTCCGCGTCCCCACCCCGAATGTTTTCAAGCCAAGCTCTAGCCTGGATGAATGACCAAGTAATGCGGGGAGAACTTTACGTTCGCATTGATACAGCCAAGCGTTTGGCTGAGGAAATTAAGCAAGATTATCCCTATCTAGATCTAGCTCACGATGTAGCGTTTGCCGCTAGTGATTGCCAACAGGCATTGGATCAAGCTATGCTCAAGCAAGCTAGAAATTTTATCGCTCAAAGCCAAAACCGCTACGCTTCTGTAGGGGCCTAAGCCAATATTTTTGGGTTGTTCTAGAAATATTCTGGTGGAGAGGCAATTCAGTTAGTCGAGTAAGTTAGTCGAGTAACCCATATTCATAAGCTAGTCGCTTCGGAGCTGTAATTTAAATATAGTAGGTTATAGAGTAGATTAAGTAGGTTTACATCAGGTGATCGTTGTTGAGAATTATAAGTTTGGTTCAGGGTCTTTTATTATAGCTGTTTTGGAATTGGTTACGGATGGAAAAACAGTTCAACACTTGCTTGTAAACCTACCTACTGACTCGAAAACTTAAACTTAACCATTAGAGAACATAATGCTTCTATTGCTTTTAGCGTTAACTAGCGTTCTGGGCTGGTTTGTCAGTATCATTGTTGGGGGAGGAAGTTCCTTAATTCTTATGCCCATAGTGGGTATTTTTTTGGGGGCGCAGGCTATTCCACCAATAATTACGATTGGGGGAATCTTTGGTAACGCTGAGCGAATTTATGTTTACTGGAGTAACGTCAATTGGAAAATCTTAAAGTGGGAGATTCCAGCTGCAGTGGTGGGAGCATTATTAGGCGCTTTTACCCTGAGCAAGCTAGATCTAGAATGGCTGACTATTATTGTGGCAGCATTCTTAATTATTTCAGCTATTAGTTCTTTCTTGAAAAAGAATGAGCAATCTTTCACCGTAAAGATGTGGTACTTTATTCCCGGTGGATTTATCCATGCTTTTCTATCAGGTTTAATTGGCAGTATGGGGCCTATACTTGCCCCTTTTTATATCAATTACGGTCTTAAGAAGGAGGAGCTTTTAGCAACTCAAGCAATTGATAGATTAGTTGTTCACTGCATTAAGCTGATAGCTTACGGAGTGTTTGGAATGTTACAACTTCCTTACATCGGTTATGGGCTTGTGATCGGCCTGGCATCTTTTCCAGGGAATTGGTTGGGAGGATTGGTTCTGGAAAAGATTAGTGAAAGATTATTCCGTCAATTAGTTTTTTCTTTCGTTATGTTCAGTGGTTTCTTCATCTTTTGGGAACATCGACAAGTAGTAGGCTTTTAGGTAGAGTTACGGAGTAGGATGGGCAAAAAGCGTTTGGTTCTTTTGAGTAATCTAATCTAGATTACTTTGCCCACCCTACTTTAATTGGTATTTTTTTTCACTGAAGTCCCTGGCTGAAGGTATTGGGATCCTGTTGGTTGATCAGGCTCAGAGGCTCAACGGTGAGGTTCAGAGGCTCAACGGTGAGGTTCAGAGGTTCAACGTTGAGGTTCAGAGGTTCAACGGTGAGGTTCAGAGGTTCAACGGTGAGGTTCAGAGGTTCAACGGTGAGTTTCACAGACTCAACGGAGAGGTTCAGAGGTTCAACGGTGAGTTTCACAGACTCAACGGAGAGGTTCAGAGGTTCAACGGTGAGTTTCAGATATTCAACGGTGAGTTTCACAGACTCAACGGAGAGGTTCAGAGTCTCAACCGCGAGGCTCAGAGGTTCATGCGTTCGCGTTCGCGCAGCGTCGGCTTTGCCGAAAGCGTGACCAAAGGTCAATCGCCTTTTAGTTGATACCTCGACAAAGACTGCGATCGCTTTTTAGTTGATGTCTTCACAAAGAGTGCGATCGCGTTCACTGACATTCCGGTTATTCCTTAGATAATCCCCAGCCCAATCGCAACCACGTCGCAGTAGCTCATCTAGATTATTTAGAGCTAGATCGATATTCCACAAGATTACAGTTTTATCCTGACTAGCCGTAGCAAGAGTCTTGCCGTCAGGGCTGAAGCTAACACTATTGATGGCAGCACCACTACTCTGGAGGGTTTGGAGTAGTTTACCGTCTCTATACCAGAGTTTAACTGTTCCGTCACTACTACCACTGGCAAGTATGGTGATACTGTTGGGTTTGAAACTGACGCTATTGACTGGACCACTATGTCCCTTGAGAGTTGCCAGTTCATGACCTTGCAAATTCCAGAGTTTAATAGTTTTGTCCAGACTGGCAGTGGCAAGGGTCTGACCGTCAGAGCTAAAGCTGAGGCTAATCACCGCAGCACTATGCCCCTTGATAGTTTTAGGTTTTTCACCTCTCAAATTCCAGAGTTGTACGGTTCCATCCTTACTAGCAGTAGCGAGGATTTTGCCATTAGGGCTGAACTTGACACTGTAAACATCATCTTCATGCCCCTGGAGAGTGCGCATTTCTTCTCCCGTCTCTAAATTCCAGAGTTTTACGGTTCCATCCTTACTAGCAGCAGCAAGAGTTTTTCCATCAGGGCTAAAACTAAAACTATTAAACCACTCCTTACCACTTCGCAAGCTTACTATTAGTTGACCCGTTACCAAATCCCAGAGCCGAACATTTCCATCCAAACCAGCACTGGCAAGTGATTTCCGATTAGGGCTGAAACTAAGACTTGTGACTGCACCTTGATGTCCTACCAAGGTCATGAGTAGTCTACCGTCTCGTCTCCAAAGCTTAACAGTTCCATCGAAGCTAGCAGTGGCAATTGTGCGACCATCGGGACTAAAGCTGACGCTATCAACCGCAGCCTTATGCCCAAATAGGGTTTGGGTTTTGAGATCATAGTCCTCAACGCTCCAGAGTCTGACGGTCAAGTCTCTGCTGGCGGTGGCTAAAATTTTGCCATCGGGACTAAAGCTCATAATTGCAATCCCTCTCTTATGACCCCGCAAGATTTGGAGTTCCTGACCGTCCCGACTCCATATTTCAACAGTTCCGTCTAAACTGCCAGTGGCAATTGTCTGACCATCAAGACTGAAGCTAACGCTGTTGATTGTGGCACCAGAACTCTGGAAAGTAAGAATTTCCTTTCCTTGAAGATTCCAAAGTCTAACAGCTCCATCCAGACTAGCAGTGGCAAGGGTCTGACCATCAGGGCTAAAACTGATACTTGTAACATCAGCTTTATGCCCCTTAAAGGTTTGCCCAATTCGGTTGCCTTGTTTGTCCCACAATCTTACTATTCCGTTGCTACTACCACTGGCAATCACCTTACCGTCAGGACTGAAACTGAGACTCGTAATACTAGCGTTCTGTATTGCAAAGGGTTGCCCAATTCGGTTGCCTTGTTTGTCCCACAATCTTACTATTCCGCCGCGACTACCACTGACAATCACCTGACCGTCCCGGCTGAAACCGATACTTGTAACCTCAGTTTCATGCCCCTGGAGGGTGTGTCGTAATTGACCGTCTATACTCCAGAGTTTGACGGTGCCATCAGCACTGCCAGTGGCAAGGATTTCACCATCAGGACTAACACTGACGCTATTGACTGTATCTGTATGCCCTGGGAGAACGGTTAGTATTTCATCATCTCCCCTCCAAAGTTTGACCGTACTATCAGCAATGCTAGTGGCAAGGATTTCACCATCAGGACTGAAAGTGATGCTATTAACCCAACTGTCATAACCTTCCAAACGATTGCGCTCTCTGACTCCATAAAGGGCTTGCTGTAATGCAGCTAAAGTCTGAGTGCGGGTATTGGTTCCTACTGCGATTGCTGACTTAAGTTGTGTTCCTGCCTTTAAAGCTAATATGAGTGGATCAAGTGACTCCCTATGTCTGTTAAATAGGGCTTCTGAGGATTGAGCAAGAGCAAGAGTCTTTAGTATTTTAACTTGTCTCGCAAATAGTAGTCCGGTCAATAGTATTAATACTACCATAATAATCATTTTTTTGACAACTGATGCTCTAAATCGGCTTTTGAAAAACGCCTCTTCTAGTCTTAATTTACTTCGTTCCGCCTCTTTTCTTGCTAGTCTCTCCTGTTCCAATTCAGTGATTATTAAAGCTCCTGTCGATTGACGAATAATAGGAACAAGATAGTCGTGTACTAATTGATAGTGCGCAGTCGAAAATTCTGGCAAAAGTAAAACCAATCCTGAGTTTACGAAGATCTCTAATATTAAATCTAGGTTTTCTGTCTCTCCTACTCCTAGATCCAATAAACCCGATCCTAACTCTGCCCTAGACTTGAGTGGTCGAGTGTTATTTTTATCTGTTAGGAGGTATAAAACTAGTCTGGCGTCACTTTCATTCCAATAACCACAGTCTTTAACAACTCCAGCTAAAAATCGCTCCAATAGCTTCTGTTTAGAACCGATTTTTTCATACTCAACCAGTTTATAAATTTTATCTTCTTGCAATTGTAATCCCACAATCTGTAACTCAATGGGACGAACTTCACCCAGCTCTACCGCTAAATCATTAACAAGTTTATTAATCAAAGCAGTTTCTAAATAAAACTGAGGTTTATTTGTTAGTTTTTTTATAAAGTTAACACTATCTTTTCTAGAAAAATTTTCTAAATAATAAAGAATATCTTGGCTTAATATGTAATTGATAGTATCTATTTTGTGTGAACGTTGAAATTTTAATAGATAGTGTAGATAGTCTTCCCTTAATGACAGAATAACTTGAGTATAAGGAATAGAGTCAATTGCTGTTTTTAAAAATTCCAATAAAAGATTACGCTCGACTAGATCTGGGACAGCAAAAAATAATTCTTCAAACTGATCAAAAATTAAAACTGTTAGTAAGTTTCGGTCACCATTTTCTTGCAACTGTTCCAAGATGGTAGTTACTGAATCTGCTTCAACAGAAAGACTAAGCCCTCTTGTTTTTAGTGAATTAACCAATAACTTGCCCAACTGCCTAACCCAGTCAGTATAGACTCGTATGGGAATTGGCAGCACATCTCGTTGACCAATGGCTCGTTGCTTGAGAATTGGAACTAATCCTGCATAGATTAAGGAACTTTTACCAACCCCAGATGCTCCATGAATAACAGTTAATTTACAACTAGTATTGCCAATTCTTTCGACCAAATTATTGATATCTTTTTGTCGGCCAGAAGCGATGATTTCGTCTGCAACCATTTCAGGCTGCTCAAGGGCTGGAAGTTGAGACTTAGTTCTCCTTCGTTTTGGCTGTAATCTCCCTGTACCGATAAAGGCTCGCAAGCCAAACTGTTGCTCAATGGATATTCGTTCTTGTTTAACTCCAAAAGCAGCTAGATAGTCACCCTTTTCAAGATATAATTCTCGCCAGCTTGCCAAAATCCTAATATAAAGCTCTGGAGCATAATGGGCTTGAGTTTCTGCTTTAGCTTTTTCCAGATAATTGATACTGTATTGATACTTACAAAGACCTTTTTCTGCTCTTGCTAATAATAATAAATACCAAGCTTTATCAACAGATGGCATCCCATCTAATTTTGCCTTATGCTCCGATGAAATTGCTGTTGATTCATCCGACAAACTAGTTTTCAGGATTGAGAGTGCTTGCTCTGCTAATTCCTTAGCTTCATTCCAAGCTAATTTATCTAAAGCCACCTCGGCCAGAAAACCATAATCTTTAGCTAACTCAATCGAATTATCACTGGCTCTATGGAGTTTTAGAGACCTTTGGGCTAAGGTTTCTAAGTCTTCCCATCGTTGCAAGCGTTGCAATACTCTGGCAACTTGAGTAATCAATCGGTTAGCTAAATCCTGATCAGATATCTGAGCTAAACTATCAACACATTGCTCAAATATTTTTTTTCCTTCAGGTTTTACATAAGGACATAAACCGATATGAAATAAAACCATCCCTTGCCAATCGCAGCGGGTTAGCCTTTGCCATATATCTAAGCTTTTTTGAAAGTAAAGTAATGATTGTTCAAACTGTTGTTTAACATAGTAATTTCGACCTGCCATAAAGTAAAAAAAAGCGTCTAAATCTGGTTCTATTTCCTGGTTGTGATGGTGTAAATCTTGCCAAGCTAAACCAAATTCCGATAGATCATCTATCCCCCGATTCAGCTCATACAAAAATTTGTCGGGATCAGAGTCTGGAAAGGTAGCCAATATCTCCTTAGCTTGTTGAGAGAGAGTATAGATTAATTCATAAGATAAGGAATCAGGAGGGGTTTGAAACTCCCTAGTTGTGCCCCAACTCTCGAAATCAGGAGCAACCCGAACCAATTTGGTTTGAACGTCATCATTAATCCACAGCACTAGGGGGAAATGGAAATTTTTCCGAAACTCTTCCCGCACTTGGTTAGTGGCAGTCAGCAAGCTATCAATATCATCAACGGCCTCTAAGCCAAAGACCATCATAGCCCCTGGTTGCTGATCTCCTAAATCCTGCCGAATATTGCTATAAAGTTTGCGATCAGACTTTTTCAGCACAACCTCGCGGATTGGAACAGGACAGCTTTCTCGGAGCCGCTCAGTCATTTGCTGCTGTACATAGGTATAGTTACAGTGTGCAAAAATCAGTGAAAATTGCCCCTGAGAAGCTTCCATTGCCCAAGCCAATCTTTGCAACGCACGCTCGTTGTAGGCAGTAACCTCTTTGGTTTTATCGGAGGCACTCATAGCTGTAGTTCCTTAGCTTCTGCCAAAATCGGATTAACATCAAACCAAGGTTCTTCTTGATCATAATACTCATAAACAAAGCGACTGCGGATTAAGATTTGATATCCATCATCTCCAGTCACTTTCTTATCCTTAGCTACTTTACGCAGTAAATCCCACTCATCATCAGTGATCGCTAACACAAGTTTATGATGCTGAGCCTTAATCATACGTTCTAGACCATTACGGGACAGGGGTAGTTTTCCTTCTTCCATGATCCAATCATTGAGAAACCGAAGCAAATTCCGCACATGACCGCCACTAGCACTACATAAACGGTCTAAGGTTTCAGCACTGTCAAAAATTGCTGTAATTTTAGTCAGACGCTGGTTTGGCTCTAAATCTGGGAATGCTCTTGCTAGTACCATCTGTCGCAGCAGTGCCATTCCCTGTTCATGTTTACTACCGTCCCGTAACTGTACAGGTACCATTGGCAGGACTTTGGGGTCGGTCATAAACCGTTCAGTCACCATCCCAAAGTCATTGGAAAACCGCAGTGACAATGGAATCGTGTAAACCACGTGACAGCCCAGTCCCCGCAACTGTGCCCCTCGATCCGCAAACAAATATTCTGGCTGAAGACGACCAAAGGGCTTTTGTATAGAGTCCACGCGGTCAAGGTTATCGACAATTACTACTAGTCCCTTTTTCCCCGTCTGTTTCAATTTCTTGATAGCAGGCTCCAGCACCTCCTGATTAATTGCCTCAATAAGTCCATTGGTTCGAGGCTCTAGATATCCTCTCAACTTATCCCGCTGCTTAGGGCTAGCTTTGGCTTGACTGGTAATGGTGGCAATTCCTACAGAGAATTCTACATCCGATAGCTCCATCGGTGTTTTTAAGATATCTGTGACTTCACCAAATAACCTCTGGAAGTACCCTGGTTGAAGGCTAATGCCAGCGCCTTTGAGACTTTCACTGACTCGACGGGCGATCGCCAGTAAAATATCGCTAATATCAACATCGCTCATTTCCAAGTCTCGGTCGGACTCAAAGTAAACCACATGAAATCCTGACCGTTCTAAATCCAGCTTTAACCTGAGCAACTCCGTAGACTTGCCGCAGCCAATATGCCCAGTAAACAGTTCACAGGTAGGTTGATTTGGTGAAAATATAGCAATCTTTTTTCTAAGTTTTTCAATAATCTGACCGCCCCGTACTGAAGAGAAATCAATGTAATACTTGCGATCCTCCTCATTGTCCACCGCTAAGGTTTTACTGGGGTTGGTAGCTCGGTAAAACGTTTGTAAATCGGTCATCTTACTTTTCTATTAGTAGTTTTTACCCTATTCTGTACCAAGCTGCGGTTGGAACATAGAACGGTTCATCCGAGCTGGCATTATGCACCCACTCTATTTTATCTCATTTTCGGTTGAATACTTATAAATAGTAGGTCATAGGGAACAGGGAGCAGGGAACAGGAAGGAAGAGTAGGAAATAAATCCGATAACTTTTTGGGGTGATGCTAAAGAAGCCTTGATTTTTATGGTCAGTTTTTAAAAACTGACCACCGTTTTTTTGATTAATTTTTTTATTAAAAAAAATGACTAATTATCAGCTATAATAATTATGAGTTATAGATAATTTTATCCTACTCCCTACTCCCTACTCCCTACTCCCTACTCCCTACTCCCTTTCCTATAGTTTTTAGGCTGTTCCATGACCAGAAACGTCCATGACCAATTTGCCAAACAATGTCTGAAAGAACTCCTCGACCCCCTGGGGAAGGTAGAAACGAGCTGGAAAGTGCCTGGGGAAGTTCAAGAAATTGATGTTTACTTTTTGCCATCCCAGCCACTAACCACCAATGGACAAAGCCTAGGATTACTCGGACAACTGGCCACAACTCCTGCTATTTTTGAACCGTTCCGCAACCCAGTTACTAAATTTGAGGTGCTAAGTTGTATCGGTAAACTTATTCAGGTTCATGGTCAAGTTTTCCGTCAGGCTAAGCGCACTAATGCCCAAGTTAGGGTGACAGAACTGCCTCGTTTATGGATTCTTTCCCCAACCGCTTCGGAAGAGTTTTTAGAAAGCTTTAATTTTCAACCAGATCTAGTTAATTATCCCAAGGGGATGTACTTTCTGGGGAAATCCTTGTATACGGCGATTGTGGCGATTCACCAACTACCAGTGACCCCGGAAACCTTATGGTTGAGAATTCTCGGTAGAGGTAGAGTGCAACAGCAAGCAATTGAGGAGTTGAAATCCCTACCGAACGGGAGTCAGCACAAAGACAATATCCTAGAATTAGTATATGACATGCTGGCGATATTAGACGCACGTATCAAACAAAATCAAAACCTTGAGGAAGATGACCGGGAGTTAATCATGCAATTATCTCAGATATATCAACAACGACTGGAATTGGCTACCGAGCTTGGCAAACAAGAGGGACTAGTCCAGGGACTAGTCCAGGGCAAAGAAGAGGGACTAGTGCAGGGCAAACAAGAAGGACTAGTCCAAGGTAGGCAAAACGAACGCCGTAGTATGGTCACCTACTTATTGCGTAGCCGTTTTGGTGAACTAGACCAGGAACTGCTCGACATTATTGAGCCATTGATGGCACTCTCTCCAGAAGAATTTATCCCCCTACTCTTACAATTGTCTCGACTAGAATTATTGACTCGATTTGGAGAGCAAACATAGTCGCGCTTGGGTCTTGGCAAGAGGCAAGAGGCAAGAGGCAAGAGGCAAGAAAATAGATAGGAATTTTGGCTAATGGCAAGAACGGTCATGCTTGTCTTGAGTCAGCGCGGCACTGCATCGCTTTTTCTAATTCATTCGGAAATGCTATTTTAATTTTAAAACGTCATGTCAACAAAGTATCGCAGCGTAGTTTATGCTTGGAAGGGAAGAGGCTGGACTCAAGAAATTAAATGGCTTCGTATAGAAGGTGAAGAACGTCCTGAATGGAAGGACCAACTGTGGGTAAATTTCTTAACCCACATGGCTCAAGAGAAATGGGAACTTGTTTCAACAGCACCCCTAGGAGGTGGTGAAGGTTCAGTTTATGGAATTGTTGCCTACTTTCGGCAGTAAAATTGGGTTGAACAGACTAAAAAATCCCAGTTTAACTAAAAACTATAGCCGTTTAAGTTGAGAGTTAATCTAGAAGCGCT
Organism: Moorena sp. SIO3E8; assembly: GCF_010692445.1. NCBI lineage: Bacteria > Bacillati > Cyanobacteriota > Cyanophyceae > Coleofasciculales > Coleofasciculaceae > Moorena > Moorena sp. SIO3E8. The sequence goes on from NZ_JAAHHM010000032.1 coordinate 26,044, forward strand.
ATAGCTTTAATAACTTGTAGTAATTTAATCGATGACTCCGATTCCATCAGGTTTAATACTGGCATCAACTGATAAATCGGAGGATTGCCAGCTTGGATATAAATAAACTGATAAATGTATCCGTTAGTCGATAGTCCCCAAACTGAGTCTTGATGGTCTAAACTCTTATAGGCATAGGTCAGTAATTGAGGTAACCCAACGGATACGTCAGCACTACTGTTTTTGGTTTCGATAACTAAGACCCAAAACGATACTTTATCTACTGTCTGTTGAGCTTTGTTAATTGCTAGAATATCTAGTCTGCCAGTAATTTTGGTATCCTGGTCTTGAATATCAATATCAGAAATCCCTTCTTCCAAGGAAATCTTTATTGGAGAGCGATAGAAGCCAGCTAATCGCAGTAAGGGAAAAACAGTTAGGGCTTTTACCAGTCCTTCAGATACTTTACCGGCGATTAAGTAATTATCAAAATCAGTCCGAATTTGTTCCAACTCCCGTTGCTCAAATTCAGTGATAGTGTCTAGGGATAACCGGGAAGTTAATGAACTATTGTATTGCCGTTGAAAGCCAAAGGTATGATGCACATCTTCTAGAGATAGGTGACTAGCTTGTATAATTGTCATAAGTTTATAGGATTATGATAGGTTGATAGGGATCCGTGTAGGAATTGTAAAAATTATTGATCCCATATTCCCTACTCCCTACTCCCTACTCCCTATTCCCTGTTCCCTGTTCCCTACTCCCTTTCCTATAGTTATATCAGTTATCAATACTAACGGCGTTGCCACCATACCAACCCAGCTGTGGTAAACCCGACTAAGGGCATAAGTAACAGGGCAGTCCAACCCAGTAACTCAGCCTGGATTGCTGTTAGGTTAATCCGTCGATTGTTTTGTTCTTTAGGGCGGATAGATAGGACTTGATCATCTTGCTTGCTTAACCAGCTAATGGTGTTGAGAAAAACATCACCATTTAATTGCTGATCAAACCAACCATTGGTGGCAAAAGTAGAGTTACCATAGACTACTAGACGAGATGAAGAGGTCTTTTTGTTACCATCCTCTTGAGGAGTAGCTTGATCAATCCCTTCCGCTTGGCGGCTTAAGGCTACACCTAGGATTAACGGACCAGGGCGATCGCTTTCTGGATTCAATTCCAGTGGCTGCTGTTTAGGATTGCTCTCAGCCCAAGTTCTGTCATTGGTAATTAGCAGAGGAGTCTCCTGGATACCATCTACTGGGGTAATTAAGAGCGATCGCGCCCAGGGATAAAAGGAAAATCCGTCGGCAAATTCCGTGGTAATGGGATGATTCCCATAGCTGGTGACCATGGGAGTTGCTGCACCAAGCACTAAGGAACGTTCTGGAGCAGACGGGTCAATCACTAACCTACTGTCTAGCTTAATTCCCCAGTCTTTGAGAAAGCTATCCAATTCAGGATTAGTATCAGGGTCGAGCATCAATAGTAAGCTACCACCCTTGGATAGATAGTTACGTAACCCTTTGACTTCTTTTTCTAATAATGGTCGCATCGGACCTGCACTAACCACGATTGATGCATCGGCTGGAACCTCTGAGCGTTCAGCTAGGTTAAGGGGTTGAACCGTAAAATTTTTATCCTCTAGAACACGTACTGCCTCAGATAATCCCCCTTCTACTTCTGCTAAGGATTTTTCTCCGTGACCTTGGAGGAAGTAAACCCTAACCGAAATTTCCCGAGTCAGGGTTTCGATACCACTAGTAAGACTAGCTTCTGACAGAGGTTGGGTATCATTAACAGCTTGCAATAATTGTTGCTTGTCTTTATATTGTAGATAAACTTCTCCGATAGACTGAACACCAAATTTCTGAGCTAGTGCTGGTTTTAGCTGAGGGTCAACAAACTGAAATTCAAAGTTTGACCCATACCGACGAAAGTTCTCTAACAACTCTCGGTCATCTGGATTGGGTTGTGGATTAAAGATCCAAACCTTAAGGGGCTGTCGTAAATTTTGCACCACTTGCTGGGACTGGGGTGACAGAGTATATAACTTATTTTCTGTGAAATCGATCCGTTGGGTATAGCGCACCCCTAAAAAGTTAATCAGCCCCAAAATCACTAACATAGCTACGGTAGAAATAATAGCATTGGTTCCGACTTGGGTAGAACGGCTTTGCCAGAATTTCGGAGCCAACTGGGCTAAAAATACTAGCCCCACAAGACTAATGACAATACCAGCAATCAGTAACCCTAATGCGTCTGGGGACCATTTTTCAGTCATAATCCTGACAGTGATTCCCGCCATGGTCAGTAGTGGCCCGAGCCAGAAAAGGTAAAGGAGATACTTCTTGGTTTTGCTTGTCTTCATCTCAAACCTCACGGCAGCTGCAACTATCATTACTGATTGTAAGCATTCAGCTTAACCTGCTAGGTATTACCCATTAGGCTTAGGCGTTAGGCTAATGGGGGTTTGACAGGGTAATCCTGGGTTCCCGTAGCGGCTCTTTGAGAGCATCCCTTTGAGAGCATCCCATCGAACTTCACCGGCTAATCCTGGGTTCCCGTAGCGGCTCTTTAAGAGCATCCCATGGAAATTAAGACGGTAGTAATGTGATCCCGTAGCGGCTCTTTGAGAGCATCCCATGGAACTTAAGAGGGTAATCATAGAACATCTATAGAGTGGAAAAATAAAATAACTAATTTTCATCAGTCATAATTATTTAGCTATCAAATAATTATTTAGCTATCAGGTATCAGCACTCAGCACTCAGTAATCAGCACTCAGTATCGGGAGCCCTGTAGGAATTGTGATAATTTTTGATGCCATATTCCTTACTCCCTGTTCCCTATTCCCTATTCCCTTTGCTATAGTCATTCCACACATCCAGCCACATAGTTGGGTGAATAAATTTGTGAATAAATTGGTGGATAAGTTTACACTATTTTTATCCATAAAAAGATTATCCTTCATAGTTTTTTTGTAAACTTTGTATAAAGGCTTTGGTTGAATATAAAGTTTGTATAAACTTCCTGGGGGCCACAAGTGATCCACAATACTTACCAGCTCTAGCTTTCAGGTCACTATCAACCCAAACTCTACATAGACTTGGGCTTTCAATTACTTAAAACTCAATCCGTTATTCTTTTGTTGAAGTTGGAGTAATATAAAGCGTATACATTTTGTAACTGATGCACAAACCTACATTCGATGAGTGAATTTCCTGATTTTTATAACTATGGCTACCAAGTCAAAAAACAATTAGGTCACAACTATCACAGTGGTCGAGTAACTTATCAAGCCATCCATCTTAAAACTAAGCAAAAAGTTGTAATCAAGCTGTTTCAATTTGCTCAATATAACAGTAGCTGGCATGGTTACCAATCCATTGAAAGTGAGATTAAGGTACTAAAACAGTTACACCATCCTAGGATTCCTCGCTATCTTGACTCCTTTGCTCCTGAGGGTGGTGTTTGTTTGGTACAGGAGTACAAAAACGCTCAACCTTTGTCTGCATACCCAAGCTTTACACCAGAGCAAATCCAGCAAATTGCCGTTCAAATGCTCGAAATTTTGGATTATATACAACATTTTTATAATCCGATAATTCACCGAGACATTAAACCAGAAAATGTTTTGTTAGATTACAAAATGCGGGTTTACTTAATTGATTTTGGGTTAGCAAAACTTGCCTATGGTTCAATTAATGGAAGTACTACGATGGCTGGCACAGCTGGATTTATGCCACCAGAACAATTATATAATCACACCCTCAATAAAGCATCAGATATTTATAGTTTAGGAGTGACACTTGTTTGTTTGGTTACCGGAATTAAAACGGCAGAAATTAGTAATTTAATTGATTTAAGCAATCATCGTATAAAATTCAAGCATTTAGCTTCAGGTTATAGCAAAGAATTTCTTAACTACCTAGACAAAATGGTAGAACCGGACCCTAAAAAGCGTCTTGCCAATCTAGAACGTATTTTTAAATCGGTTCCATCACCAGAGCCAATTCAAAGAAAACTACTAGCAGAGTTTAGCAATAAACTCAAAGTAAATAACCTGAATAAACGACTAAAGTATGCTATAGTTACTGTAATCATTTTAGGATTAGGTGTTACCTATGGATTAAACCAAGTTGAGCAACTATTAGTAAGTAAAATCCAACAGCACTTGAGCGATGGAGACTATGAAAAATGTATTAACTTAGCTCAAGATGTTCCAGATTTTTTGAGCATCAATGAAAAATCGATATGCCTCTTAAATGACTGTTCTGTCGCACAACTAAATAAAGCAACTAAACTAGTAGACAATCCCCAACTTATCTATAAAGCAATTACTGAAGCTAAAAAAATACCGACTGAGAGTAATAGTTACCAAGAAGCACAAACGTTAATTACTCAATGGAAAGAATGGCAAAGTGATCAAAATTTAATTCAAAAAGCTCAACAAGACCTAAAGAAACATAAATGGCAACAAGCCAAAGCAATGGCAGCACAGGTTAACGCTGAACGTTTCCAGCAGCAAGCAATCCAAATTATTAATGCTGCTGAAACCAAACTAAAAGCTGCTGAATTAGAAAGACTAGCTGCTGAATTAGAAATACAAGGAGAAAACCTGATCCTCAAGGCAAATCACTATGCTAATCAGCGACAGTATAGTCAAGCAATATCCATCGCCAAACGGATTCATAACGCTACGCCATCTTATCAAGAAGCACAACGATTAATTGCTGAATGGAAAAGCCAAATTCCTCAAGTTTTTAGAAATTATTGGTCATCCCCACAAGTTAATGGCGCTCGCTTCGTCGTCGATAAAATAGAAAAGTGGAAAAATGGCCAATTAAAAATTTATTTTAAAGCTTATAATTACACTAATAAAGATAGCCGATTTTCCGATTTTATCGCCGTTGATAATTTAGGAAATAATTATAGAGGTTATTCAGGTTCTAGTTGGGATGGAACAGTGATGCCTTCTAGGATACCAACTAAAGGTTCTATCACCTTAAAACAACCACTAGATCCTAATGCCTCAGTGATTACACTTAGTTTTCGACGTGTTTATACTTATAATCCACTAATTAGACTAATCACTCTCAAAACAAAAGGAATAAGAGTTAAGTAGTAAGACTCTCCTTCTTAACAGCAGGATTAGCGGGAGAATACTCTCCAAAGCGCCAGCGTATAGGGCTAGCATTAGTTGTATCTAAGACCTGCTCAATATGAAACTCCACTAACCGTTGTGCTCCTGGAACGGTAGTGAATCGTGACTGATCCCAAATCACCTCAGCTATTCCTGTTAGTTGTAAGGTATTACCTCGCTCAAAATCGATGAACAGCAGACCAGCATGGGGATTCACTGTCAGGTTACCTAGGGTTTGAAACATATTATTGCCAGCATAATCAGGAAACACTAGCTGATTATCACTGATCACCTGGATAAATCCTGGATATCCACCCCGATGAGAGGCATCTGCCCCAGTTTCTGGATTAAAACTGGCAATGAAAAAGGTATCAGATTGGGTAATCCAGTCTTGCTCGGTTGTGGTCAAAGCCTCAAAGCTGCGAATTTCAGGCTCCCTTGACTCAGGGGTATCAGTCTCTAGATGACGCAGCTGGATGTATTTGGGACAGTTGAAAAATACCTCAGTGGTCTGCATCACAATCTGCCCTTTGCCTTCTACTCTAGCCAAGCCATTCATCCGCAAGCGTTTACGGGTAGTCAGGTCAATCACCAGAAGTCCCAGTACTCCATTTTGCACCAAGTTTTCGTACAAGGGATCCCCATCGATAGGGATACAGTTAATCTCGACAGTTTGATTATCGAAAACTTGGACAAAACCAGGTTGACCAGTCAGCAATGATGCCCAAACTAAGCCATTGGTATCCACACTACTAGCGATCGCTAATTGTTGAGTTGTCAGGAGCATCTGAGCAGCAGGTTTGATCACGGGAGTAATCATCGAGCTGAGTTTCTCAGCTTCTTCGGTTACCCCAGCCCGAGTTTGAACAGCAATCTCTCCAGTGTGAAAGCTCATAATCTACTCCTTTGGGGATAGTGACACAGAACACAGCAGTTTTCTTATACACAGAATTTCTGTATATGTCTGTATCTAATCTGTCTGTCTCTAAACTAGAAAACTGTCCAGATTTGGGCTAAAGAAGACTATCACCCAGCACCGGACAGGATACAACCAGTCAGGGGTGTTAGGTCAATAGCTACATATCCCTGAACTTTCTCTAATCTCAGACTACTGGGAAGACAAGAGCAAAATGTCTCAGTTTTTGTCTCAGTTTTGTCTGGTGTTGTTTAACTGACCATGACTGACCTCAGTTCGATGTCAGAAATTGCTTTAAGAAATTGCCAGGTTTTGAGGAAAGCTATCAGCTATCAGCTATCAGCTATCAGTTATCAGTTATCAGCATATGCTTACATACTAAGAACGCTGAAATCTCAATGCATCAATAGACTGAGCAGTTAGAAAAATACCGATAAAGATATAACTCAAAAACAGAATTATACTACTAGTATCCAAAACACCCTGAATCAGATTTTTATAATTTTCCAACAACGATAAATGACCTAAGGCTTCTCCAAGGGGTCCACTAACATTTTTAGCAATCAAATCAATCACCCAAAGTCCCAAAACCAGAGCAAAGGTGAGGATTGCTGACAAAATTGAGCTATCAGTTAGGGAAGAAATGAACATCCCCAGAGAAAGCACCGATGCTGCCAGTAAAATTAATCCGGCGTGGGCGAGTAACGGTAGGACAGGTTGAACCGGGGGATCTGTAGCACTAAATGCGATCGCTTCATAGGCAAGTAAGGGTAGCACCATAAAGCTATAAAATGTCACCACTCCCAAGAGTTTACCCACGGCTACAGCCCAATTCGTTAGTGGAGAAGTTGCCAAAAGCTCCAAAGTCCTGCGTTTGCGTTCCTCAGCATAGAGTCCCATGGACAGAATTGGCAACACAAATAACGACAGTGAACCCATCACTTCCAAGAATTGACGCAAAAATACATAAGCAACATCCACTGGTGGTATCGGTAAACCCAATTGTTCTGCCGTTGCAACTTGGTTAATAATACCCTCTTGATCCAAAAGAATTTCTACAAAAAAGGAGCCAGACAGCCACCAAAATACACCGGCGATAACATAAGCGAATGGTGAAGCAAAATATCCCTGTAATTCTTTCCTAAAAATTGCTAATATATTGCCAATAATTATCATTATTCGTTTAATTATAGAGGGTATTTTTTTTGATTGAAGGTTGAAAGTTAGTTAGTTTAAGGTTGAAAGTTAGTTAGTTTAAGGTTGAAAGTTAGTTAGGTAAGGATTAGTTATTTTAAGGTTACTTAGTTAAGCAGGTAAACAAAATTGATTACACATTATTTCAGAAACCTCAAAGTATGACAATCGTAAGCTATCAGCTATCAGCTATCAGCTATCAGCTATCAGCTATCAGCTTTTGAATAAAACAGGTAACCATTTGTTTAATAGTCACGAAAGTCCCAGGGTCGTTCGCACAGCGTGGCCAAACGCGCCCCGCGTGGCCTTTTGGCCAAGGCCAAAGCCTGTGCCACAAAGCTGACCGCTGACCGCTGACCACTGACCGCTGACGGCTGACGGCTGATGGCTGAATGCTTACTGACAATGCTCTTGGTCGTAGGTAATTAATTATGTGTAGGTGATTAAAGGTTTTCAAAATAACTTTCATCCTTGATGCTTAATCCTTAATCGTTAATCCTTCATCAGATTCCTCAGACTCGTCTAAATCAGACTCCTGTAAATCAGGATCGGGTTGAGGCAGTGGTTTTTCGGTTGTAGTCAGTTTTAAAAACACATCTTCCAGGGTAGCGCGAGTCCGTCGCATTTCGTATATCCCTACACCAGCTCCCACGGTCACAGCTGCAATATCCCGTGCGGGTTCTGCTCCCGGTGCTGATACGATGTGGAATAAAGATCGTCCGCCAGGTAAATTGTGATCATTAACCAGTTCCACCAGGCAAACTCCTGGTATTACTTGTAATAATTTCTGTAACTCCTGTGCATCACCATCTATTTCTAACTCATAACCTGATCCCCCGGTTAACTCCGCCAGTAACTTGTCTGGACTATCTGTTGCTACAATTTTGCCTTCATTGATAATGGCTACCCGGCTACAGGTCATACTCACTTCTGGTAGAATGTGGGTAGATAGGATAATAGTATGGTCACCAGCAAGGCTCTTAATTAAGTTACGGACATCAATAATTTGCCGAGGATCAAGACCGACTGTCGGTTCATCTAGAATGATGGCCGGTGGGTCATGTACAATCGCCTGAGCGATACCCACCCGTTGACGGAAGCCCTTAGAAAGCTTACGGATCAGTAGCTTGGCCTTGCTCGTTATGTTACAGCGCTCCATGGCAGTTTTGACCTTAGTAGTGCGATCGCCTGCAGCAACACCTTTAATACGGGCAACAAAGTGCAAAAATCCTTCAACGGTCATGTCCGGATACAGTGGCGGAAATTCCGGTAAATAACCAATTCGGCGTCGTACTGCCATAGAATTTTCATGAACATCATAATTAGCAATTCGGGCAGTACCATGGGTTGCTGGTAAATAGCCTGCCAAAATTCGCATGGTAGTGGTTTTCCCTGCACCATTCGGTCCAAGGAAGCCTAGGATTTCTCCTGGTTCAACCCTGAAAGTAACATTCTCTATCGCTGGGGTGGTGCCATAGATTTTGCTTAGATGCTCTACTTCTATCATAGTCTTAAGTATTACGTGTTAAGTATTAGGTATTAAATATTACCTGTTAAGTATCACTTGTTATAGGTAAAGTTTTAATTTTTAAGTGTTAATTCTTAAATATTAAGTAGTAATTATTAATTACTAGGTGTTAAAAATTACCTGTTAATTGCCATTTACTGACTAATATGGTTAAATCTATTATTCACGTTAACCCAGTCACTGGTAAGGATAGCGATACTGGTGATACTGTTCCGTTTAAAACCTTGACTAAGGCACTTTCTATGGCTACTGCTGGAACTACCATTCACTTAGCCGCTGGTACCTATAATGCTGCTAGGGTCGAAGTTTTTCCCCTAGTGATTCCTAAAGTAGTGATGGTTGTCGGCAATAAACCGACCAAGGGTAAGGATATTGTGATTTCGGGCAGTGGGAACTATGTCAGCCCTACGTTTAATCGTCAAAATATTACCATCCGTGACTCGGCAGCACCGTTAATAGCAGATAATAAAATACTCGGTAACCCAGCTGGAATCGTTTTGATGCGTCAGGTGCAACCGGTATTGCGTCGTAATTTGATTGAGAACAATACTCATGGTGGTTTAGTGGTTAATGGTAGGGCTAGACCAGAGAATGGTAATTCTCAAGACCCAGCGGGTAATATCCTGCGGAATAATGGTAAGGCTGATATCCAAAATAGCAGCTGTGTCAGGTTAGTTTCCCTGGGCAATCAGCTCAATCGATCTAGAATTGAGGGTCCGGTAGAGTTGCGTTCATCTCAAGTTCCAGTCCGGCAGACTGGTTCATTTTAATTCAGTGATTTGACAGGTCATTGGGCAAGCCAGTTTATTGGAGAATTAGTGATCACAGGCCTAGTTAGTGGCTTTGGAGATGGCACATTCAAGCCAGAAGCCAACCTCACGCTTAGCACAGTATGCAGCAATTATTGCCAAAACATTTGAAAGCCCACGGCAGGTGGGTAAAGGTAGAGGGGAGTTTGTGGATTCGAGCTCCAAATTTTGGGCATCACAAGTAATTCGGAAAGCAGCAGTTATGGGTTTTATTTCCGGATTCCCCGATCGCACATTTCGCCCCCAGCAAAATCTGACCAGAGTGCAAGGTCTGGTATCCCTAGTCAAGGGTTTGGGGTTAACAGGTGGTGAGTCTAGCGAACTCGGGTTTTATCGCGATCGCGTTCAGATTCCCAGCTATGCTACCCAAGCGGTAGCCACAGCAACTCAAAGACAAATGGTAGTAATTATCCCGAACCCCATCAGCTCAATCCCATGAGGCCGATTACTCGTGCTGAGGTGGTAGCATTAATTTACCAGGCATTGGTAGCAAAAGGCTCTGCAGATGCGATTGGCCGTAGGCCACACTACGCGATCGCATCTCCTTATATTGTTAACCCTAACCCTGACATTACCTCATTTACCGATATACCTGGACACTGGGCAGAAGGTTTTATTCGCCGCCTCGGTAGTCTAAACCTGATTAGTGGCTTTGCGGATGGCAGCTTTCAACCAGATGCCCCTCTAACTCGGGCTGAGTGCGCTGCCCTACTGGTAAAAGTGTTTGACCCCAATCCAATCGGTCCAGCTACCCAATTTATTGATGTCCCCCTGAATTTCACCGGCATTACCAGCTATCAACCAATCCTATCGTGGTGGTTTTCTCTCTGGATACCCCGACCAAACCTTCCATCCTCAGCAGACCTTGCGCCGTGTTGATTTGATTGCCTCTCTAGTCAATGGGCTGTCTTTAGCCAAAACTCTAGGGAAGTCAGTTAAAGACTCTTCTGAGATTTCTAAAATCTATGAAGATTGGAAGGATATTCCTGCTTATGCTACCGAAGCAGTTGCATACGCTACCATCGCGAAAATTGTCGTTAACCACCCCAACCCAACCCTGTTGCATCCCAAGCGGGAAGCAAAGCGAGCTGATGCGATTGCATTTATCTATCAGGCCTTGGTGAAGACAGGACGTGTCACTGAGTTCAACTCACCGTATAGTGTTGTCATGAGTCATGAGTCCTGATTTCAGTGACCAAGCAACTCACTACTAAAACTAGTTGCAAGTTGCAGGTTGTAGGTTACAGGTTGCAGGTTGTAGGTTGCAGGTTGTAGGTTACAGGTTGCAGGTTGCAGGTTGCAGGTTGCAGGTTGCAGGTTGCAGGTTGCAGGTTGCAGGATATAGGTTATATTCCCAAGCGACGTTGCCAGAAGCCTCTGTGGGTCCATAATGTGCCACATGTGCGACCTTTCCACCTGGAATCGTACCACCTTCCCACCTTGAATCCTTTTACCCATGACCAATGACTCAGATTTAGCCATTGCCTATGCCCTTGCCTTGCTCAGTCACTATGGGTTTGAGCTCAGGGGTTACACTGTAGAAGAATTAGTCAATCTATGGCTTGAGAACTATCCTGCCAATTGGGTGCGTCTAGCGGTGATTGAGGCTCTTTATCAAGGGCGTTACAAAGCGATATCTGTAGAGCAAATTTTGACAGTCTGGTTACGACGAGGACAACCTATATATCGCTTTAATCATGAGTTTGAGCGGATGGTTTGTCGTAAATTTCCCCAAAATTTAACCGCTCCCGTCGATAGTACATCCGCAACCGAGAGCTTAGAACTAAGTTTACAGTGGGTAGAGAATGTTGCTGAAACCTCTGTAGGTACTAGTTCTTATGAAACTACACCAGAGCAAGGCATGGTTGAGTCAAAGACACTCCAAGCAGCACCAACAGGGCAACAGGACACTTCCCCTGAAGCCAAGACCATATCATCCAAAATACCTGAAAAATCAGTCAAGCCCAGAGAAAGCTTCCCAAAGCCTCTGAGCAAAGCCCGTGCTAGTCCTATCTACAATGTAGATTGGTCAAGTTATGAGCTTAACAAGAAGCCAATTAACCAATTTCATCCACCACCAGACTCTTCAGATGTTTACCTTAAGCTCAAGGCAGTTGTCCTGCACCAAGACTCTGGTACAGTCACAGCTATGGTAGTCGATCAGCAAGTCAGTGATTCAGCTTCCAGTGCCTTGGAAGATCAGGAGGTCGAAAGTAGGTCAGAGCCAGAGAGTCCTTCCCAGGCCACTGTTAACCTGGATCAAAGTTAACCATCCCACGATTAATCCCCGTGGGATGATTGGCCGTAGGCCACGCTACGCGATTGACCTACGGTCACGCGGGGCGCGATTGACCTACGGTCACGCGGGGCGCGTTTGGCCGTAGGCCACGCGGGGCGCGTTCGGAGCTAATCATACCAAATCCTCGCTGATCCCCCTATGGCATACCCCATTGTGATTAAATTATTTTTTATAAACTTTCATCAAACTATCCAGTAATATTCATTAAAATTTCATATATTAGCTATATATCTAGCACTTAATTGATAGACTTAATTCCCGTCTAAATTACTTTAGCAAAGTCTAGCAACAGGATGCATGAAAAAAGTTTTTGTTTTCCCCTATTTTCTGGTTTAATAGCCGGACTAATTTTTGGAATCCAGCTGACATTATTTGTCCAAATAATTCTTGAAAATTACTCGGCACGAGCCTGTGCTAAGATTCCTGATGGCAAATTTGCTGTTTTTGTACCAACAAGTTATTTATTGAATAAAATAAATCTTAAACGAGTCGTTATATCTAACAAATGGGCTTACAATTACAATTGTAAGCTGTTTAAATCCAAACATGATTATATTAAAAATTCTCAGGTCATTAAGTCGGATTCATTTATAAAAGATAACTATGCCCCAGCCGGTTATATACAGGTGCCATCAGAGAGATATATGCTCAAGAAAGTGTGGCGAGGTACCCTGATTGGATATTTTTCTGAATATGAGGCAAATTTAGTCAGGAACAAAGTCCTAGAAAGTGCTTACAGTAAAGAACCAAAACCTATCGATAAGCCTTTTGTAGTAAATAACATAAATACTAATAATTGAGACTTTAAGCATTCAGCGGTCAGCCCTCAGCGGTCAGTGTTCAGTGGTTAGTAGTGGTCAGCTGACGTAAAAGAGATTAAACCAATGGTTACCTGTTGTCTTGATCCAAAGCGCAAGTGGTGCATCGGTCTGTGTGGGTCACCTGCGTCCGCACCGCTGTTTGCCCCGTGGGAACCCCCCCATGAAGGCACTGCCTCCCCTGTTCCCTTGCTGCATCACTTATTCAAAAGCTGATAGCACCTCAAGTAGCGTGGTCAAACGCGCCCCGCGTGGCCCAAAAGCCAAGGCCAAGGCTGATACGCGACACGCTGATAGCTGATAACTGATAACTGATACGCGACACGCTGATAGCTTACTGAATGCTTAACTTTCACGTAACACCAAGACGAATTTCTGTGGCCAGAGAAGCCATGGTTAATTGCCCCCTCTGCTGGAGAACGTTAGTGCGTAACCGAAAGTTAGGGCTAGCAAACCAAAAACGTTCTTCAGCATATAGAGTTTTCCCCTCTGTAATCATTGTTAAAACATCATCCTGGCCGATACTGTAACGACATTTTAGCGATGCAGCGAGGTAGCGCGGTCTTGGGGGTCCCCCCCATGAGCGACTACCGGTGCGGTCTTGGGGAGGCAGCGCGGTCTTGGGGGTTCCCCCCATGAGCGACTGCCGTTGGTTTCCCCCACTCGCTATTGCATCAAGAAAGGAAGTTTCTTCAACATCACCATTAGTTCGCAATAGCTTGCCAATTTCAGGATTTTCTGGGTTGGGAACAGCTACAACAACAGTGGAACCAGTTTGCTTTTTCTGCTCTCCTACTACTGTACCGTCCCAAATCACTTTTAAGCCAAATATAGCCATACCAGGCTCTATTTGGTATTGTTTACAGAGTTTGATTACCTCTGGAGCATCACCAGATAGCATTTCCATTGTGATGTTGGACTTACCATTTTTAATGGGTTGAGAGGTAATATGATTACTAGTACGTTGAGAAAACCATCTGCCAGCGCTCTGTTCAAAAAACTCTTTAATATCCATTGGCTAAGATTGTAAAAATTTGTGGTAGATCGTGGTATATCACTGATGTTGGTAATTTCAATCAAGTGGTTCACTCTTGATTCTATCGCGCTATGATTAGCCCAATTACCAGGATGCTACACTAGCTTGAGGCTTTAGACAAACGCAATAGAGCCATTTGAGCGGCTTCAGATACTTGAGGATGGCTGTCTTTTGCCAAATAGTTTAATGCCGAGATACTTTTGTCCTGACCAAGTTGACCGAGAGCTTCTGCTAAACGTTGACGCACTATCCAATCCTCTGACTGGGCAAAGCGTAGAATATCGTCTATAGCTTCTGTAGCTTTGATTTCCCCCAAAGCAGCAATAGCAGCTTGTTGGACTAGTACTTCCTGACTATCTAACGCCTTGGTCAGCACATCACGAGCACGGGGATCTTGGAGGTTACCTAGGGACACAGCAGCACTAAAACGTACCAACCATTCAGTATCTTCGTAGAACGCCCTAACTAGAGCTTCAAAGGCTTTGGGGTCACCTAGATATCCCAAAGCCCCAGCAGCAGCAGCACGAATGCCATAATCTGGGTCAGTTGCCATAAATTTGACCAAAATTGGGTAGCATTCTTCCGTAGGCTTGACTCCCAGGGCGAATATAGCCATAGAGCGAACTGGTAAATTGGGATCATCAAGTACCTTTTTAATTAGCGGCACCGCATCACTGGCTTGAACATCTCGTAGTGATGCCAGAGCCATCAAGCGATCGCGCATGTTGGGGCTTTCCAGCTGAGCCGAAAGTTGTTCTAAATTAGGGGGCATCATAGTTTATTGGGGTTTGGTTGACAATTAACCTCAGGGGAGTATGAGCATCAGTTGTGATCGCTTAAGAATCTACCCAGCTGTCTGGTAAAGTAATCGCTCTGTAAGCATATGCGCTACTTGAGGTGCGTGCGCGTTCAGCTATCAGCTATAGCGCGATTAGCGCTACGCCCACCCGTGCGCGTTCAACTTAAGCGCTACGCCCACGCTACTTGAGTGGCTATTGGCCTTGGCCTATGGCCACGCTTGGCCTTGGCCTTTGGGCCACGCGGGGCGCGTTTGGCCACCCTGCTTGAGGTGCGAATGGCCACCCTACAGATGGTGCTTATGGGTTACGTCACAGCCTCGAAGCCTGTGCCACGCTACAGATGGTGCTTTTGAATAAAATAAGCTGAGTGCTGAACGCGCACGCACCTCAAGTAGCGCTTGTGCTGACTGCTTAAATCCCTCTGACCTGCTTGCTATAGCAATCTTTATACACAATTGTCGCTCTGAGTCATAGTTTTGGGAATGCTATGGCTGTATCTATGGAAGTTTTTTAGTCAACTAGCTATGGCAAATCAATTCAACTTTCGGCATCTGAGTACAGGTAAGAATAGACAACAGGCTGATGTGATAAATACAACAACCCAAGTCACTTCTGCCACAGTTGCTGATGGTAACTGTTGAATTGAGAGCTGATCGTTCGATTTTGAGACATCAATGATGAGATTAGAGCAGTTCCAGATTCTACGTGAGCTTACAGTCGATGAGGCAGCCTTTGAGCAGCTTCAAGAAATTTTATTAGCTCAGGAAACCAAATACCAAAAGGCACAAGAGCAAAATCACTTTCAGGCTTATTTGTTAGATCACTTACCTAGTGGGGTTATTGCCATAGATATGGACGGAAAAATTATTCATTGGAATAGTTATGCCTGTCAGCTATATCAATGGCAATCCCAAGATGTTATTGGGTCGCAGCTATCGGAGATCTTGTTTCCCCCTAGAAGTCATGCTCCCATCAAAGAAATTTTTGCTCAATTGTCCCAGTTAGAGGTTTGGCAGGGTGAGTTGCTCATTCAACGCCAAGACGGTAGCCAATTGGCTAGCGATTTTAGGATTAGTGTCCTGCAAGATCAGGTAGGGAAACAGATTGGTTTTGTAGCAACTGTCGTTGATGCTAAAGAGGGCAAACAGGCACAGATTGACCGTAGGTCACGCTACGCGATTGGCCATAGGCCACGCTACGCGAACGCACTGTCTAACCAAGTGGCTCAAGATAAGCTGAGGCAGGCAATGGGTGATTCCCTTCGGGAAAACTTTGCAGCCCGCATTCGTAAGTCTTTAGATGTGGAGACAATTCTAAATACCACAGTTAATGAAGTTCGCCGATTGTTACAAGCAGATCGGGTAGCGGTTTATCGCTTCGAGTCGGATTGGAGAGGTAGATTCACAGTAGAGTCTGTAGAATCACCCTGGCAGCCGATTACAGGTAGGGAAATGTATAATCCCCAGTTCTGGGAAACCCATGCTAATCAGTACCGGTATGGTCCGATCCAAGCGATTGAAGATATCTATTCTGATTCTGGGGGCTTGTCTTCCTATGAAGTTAATTGCCTAGCTCAGTTTCAAGTCGTTGCTAACTTGGTAGTTCCGATCATCTGTCACCCTCAACTAGACCAAAACCAACCATTAGACTCACCTTTGTGGGGACTACTGGTTGCCCATCAGTGTAGTCGACCACGACAGTGGCAGTTTTGGGAAAGAAATTTGTGGAAATCAGTAGCAGACCATGTAGGAATTGCGATTCAGCAGGCTCAAATTTATCAGGAAAACCAACTCAAAGCTCAACGGGAAGCAACGCTCAATCAGTTTACTCAAAAGATTCGTAGCTCTCTTGATTTAGAGCAGATTTTTACCACAGCCACTCAAGGAATTAGTCAGCTGTTGGAGGTTGACCTAGTAGAAATTCAAGAATATCTCCCACAGCAGCAGGTTTGGTTAACCGTATCTCAATGCAGTAAACAAGCTAACTTGAGTAGCCCAATGGGAGCTGAAACTCCCGATGTGGACAATCAGATTAGTCGCAAGATCAAAAATCTCGAAGTGGTGCGTATTAACAATAGCTGCAACTTAAAGCTTCAGGATACTTGCCATGGGTTACTTGTACCACTAAGGTTTCAAAACCGCCTCTGGGGAAAATTGTGCCTGATCAAGATTGATAGTGATTACCAATGGTCTGATGGCGCAGTGACTTTGGTGCAGTCGATGGCTGAGCAACTTGCGATCGCAATTCAGCAAGGCCAGCTTTATCAGCGTTTGGCTAACCTCAACACCGACTTAGAACGGCAAGTACTTGAGCGCACCCAACAACTACGAGAGAGAATCCAGGAACTACAGAAACTAAACATGCTCAAAGATGATTTCTTAAGTACCGTTTCTCATGAACTGCGCACACCTCTATCCAATATGAAAATGGCAATACAGATGCTCAAAATTTCTCCGGAGAGTCAACGACGACAGCGCTATACAGAGATTTTAGAATCTGAGTGTTACAGAGAAATTGAACTAATCAACGATTTACTTGACTTGCAGCGTTTAGAAACCGCCTCTTATCAGGTTTCGAGAACAGTAGTAGACTTGAAAATCTGGTTACACCGAATCATTGATTCCTTTTGCTCCCGTATCCAGGCACAACAGCAAATCCTGAAGTTGACTTTGTCAGATAATTTGCCATCGGTTTTGATTGACAAGACCAGCTTCGGGCGAATTGTGACAGAACTGTTCAACAATGCTTGTAAATATACTCCAGCCAACAGGCAGATTATTCTTGAGTTTTTTTACCAAAACAATCTGGATATGATCCCATCAGATACCGTACCCAAGGTAATATTTAAAATCAGCAATCAAGCTGAGATTGCTGATACGGAATTACCCCACATCTTCGATAAGTTCTATCGCATTCCTAATGCTGATCCTTGGAAGCGAGGTGGTACAGGATTAGGTCTAGCTTTGGTCAAGGAGCTAGTCAAACAGCTCGATGGCATCATTCAGGTAGAAAGCTCTCAGAGATGGACTACATTTACCGTTCAAATTCCGGCTCCTCAAGGCTCCGAACTCAATGAACACGACAACAGTTTAACGATCAAGTTTTAATCTACCTTCAATGCTTAAGGGATTGCTTGGTCTGTTGCCCAAGGCTATGTTTTGCCCAAGGATAGGGGTTAACTGATAGTTGAGTTGTTAGTTGAGTTGTGATACCCTAATGACTTTTGACTTTCCCCGTTTGAATGGAAAACTATTATATTAGTCTTCATGTTCTTCAAACTGATCGACTAATTCCGCTGAAGGGGGTCCAAAAGCGGTATAAATCGATATACCAGTGATACCGATTACAAAAACAAGGATAACAATGCTAAGGACTATTGCGGGTTCCATGGCTCAAATCAAATATAAGTGTGTCTGTTGATGCAGTGGCTTGCGGGGGAAACCCCAGTGAGGCTACTGCATCGTTATATGAGTCTGTTTTCTTTTTGACATTCTGCTGTCTAAAATCCAGACGAACCTATACATTTAGATCACTCTGGATCGAGAGCATGGCAAGGTATCACCCGAGCTGTGCTTGAACGATCACGGCCAAGGGGAGCTAAACGATATCTATTGTCAGGAGTAGAACCAGAGTCAATTCTAGCTTTTTTTGATGTTGTGTTAACAAATTTTAGTTTTATTGCTTTTTTTTAAGAATACCACATAATTTTAACACTGTTAAGATACATTTCCAAAACTATAACTACTATACAAACTTAGACAGTAGTTGACAAAATGTAGTTTTTTGTCAACTACTGTCTAAGTTTGTAAACAAAAAATCGTCAAAAAGATTAGTTGTTGTGAACGGCAGGCTTGAAAAATATCAGGTACTGTGTTAACAGTGTGTTAATTGTCTTAGGAAAAGGTGAATTGGTGTGTGATCACGGGGTATGTAGCCCAACATCCGGAAAATTTGCACGACCTTTACCTTCCTCCGCTCTTATGCCCCACAACGAACATGCGCAGCATGAGTGTTTAAAGTTACCGTAAGGTACTGGTCGCCTTTATGGTTAGTCGGTTATGGGTAAAACGGTTAAAACTTTGCCGATTTTGGCGACCCTATCTATCGGTTTCGTCTCCAGGGATGAATCGCGGAGCTGGAACTCTGATAAACAGGCTGAAAAACGTTATACTAAAAATAGTAGGGAAAATAAATTAAGAGCTAACCGCCACCTACGTGCTTAAAAATAGAACTTATTGTATTGTTCCGGCGGGTCGGGGCATCCCGGAGACGAAACCTTAGAAGAGCGATGCAGCGCGGTCTTGGGGGTTTCCCCCATGAGCGACTGCATCAAGACAGGGTCGCCTTAATCAT
This sequence comes from Moorena sp. SIO3E8, assembly GCF_010692445.1. NCBI lineage: Bacteria > Bacillati > Cyanobacteriota > Cyanophyceae > Coleofasciculales > Coleofasciculaceae > Moorena > Moorena sp. SIO3E8. Next base: position 44,919 of record NZ_JAAHHM010000032.1, read on the forward strand.
AAAGTTTTAACCAAAGGTGCGCTTTCCGTTGGCGAATTAAATTCGCCACGGGTCGCACCTCTTTTATGCATAGCCGACTAACCATTTTGGCTCCACTCTTTAAGCGGTAACTTCTGACCGTGTCGTTAATAAAGCAAGCCTACGTATCCGTTCGCGCAGCGTCGGCGAAAGCCGATACCGTTGGGTGGAGTTGGCTTGAAGCCTACACGCTCACTCGTTCGCGAAGCGGCTCTGTAAGAGCAGAGTCAGTGTAGGAGTATGTCACGCAATGATCTAACCAAGGTGGGTAGGGGAGCTTTGACACTCCCGCAGTGGTATGATCTGTTTAAATCTCTAAGTAGATCCTATCGGACTTGAAGGGAAGTGGCACGGTTTCAACTTGGTACTTCGCCACCTTGTAGAATCCCCCGTGCGAGCAATCCCTCGCACGGGGGCTAGCCACTGTTGACGATTTTCTCCAAATATCTGGCAGTATCTACAAAAATATGTTATACTTTGATGAGGAATCTAGTGTCATTGAAAACATTCTGTAACTTGAATTGAAGCCGAAAACCAAAGCTTTAATGATAGTGGTTGCGTTTTCTATTAAACACAGATAATTGCGCCAAGAGCGGAACAAAACCGATCTTGGCCTTGGGAGATACCCCCTGGCTGCGAGAGCAGCTTGCATTAGTGGGCTAAAATCTGCAAAGTAGATTTTGGTAGCTAAAAAGTATCGGAGATGTCAATAACATAAATCTCAATTAACATAAATCTCAATTTACCCATGGCACAAAGAACTCGGCTAGGAGATATTCTCAAACCCCTTAACTCGGAATATGGTAAAGTTGCCCCAGGTTGGGGCACTACCCCTGTAATGGGAGTCTTTATGGGGCTATTTTTCGTCTTTTTGCTGATTATTTTGCAGATTTACAACAAATCAATCATCATTCAAGGTTTCAATGTTGATTGGACAAGCCTAGGGCAGTAGTCTACTCCATGGCTTAACTGCTAATCATTAACATTTCAAATATTTCAGCTCCCTCCCGGCTTGTCCGGGTTTTTTAATGCTGTTGACAGCAATGGATAGGCTAGGAAGTCCCTGGGATTACTACCTAACTTAGTTAAACTGGCTGAGTTCAACTGGCTGAGTTCAACTGGCTGAGTTCAACGGAACAGCGGTCAATTTGGGTCAAATGTGGAATACTAAGAACAGCAAACTAGTAACAGCAAACCAGTAAAAGCAAACCAGCACTTGACAAATCCCAGGAGGTTATATAATGAACGTTTTTGGTATGGGTTTACCGGAAATGGTGTTGATTATGGTCATTGCCCTATTAGTATTTGGCCCTAAGAAGTTGCCAGAAATTGGTCGTAGTTTGGGTAAAGCCATTAGAGGCTTTCAAGATGCTTCCAAGGAGTTTGAAAATCAGTTTAAGCTAGAGGCACAACAAATAGAGCAAGGGCTGAACACCCCTACCCCAAGTGAATCTGAGAAAACTGCCACCAAAGAAGTTGCTACAGCAGAAGTTGCTACAGCAGAATCAAACAATCATGCTACGACGTCTTCTCAACAAAGCTAATCCCAGGGAAGTCGAGCCACTTCAGCAAGAGGCTAGACCAAAGCAGGCATGATCACTAGTACTGCTGCGCGGAATTAAAAATTATGGTATTAACAATTCTTGCATGCTTATTACATAAGCGTTTTGCTATTTTTGAATCGTATCTTTATTTCCGCCGTGCTGTGCTAGACGACTCTTGAACTCTAGTCCGGTAGCTCAGTAGTCGATTGCCTTGGCAACCATTGACCCTCCACGAGCAAGGGGTTTGAGTAGTCGTGGAGTGTCAACAATGAGTTAGCTACTGGATTTACCATTTTTCTCATTCTTCTTACTAGAAGGTGCCTCAAACTTGTAGCCAACACCTCGAACTGTCTGAATTAAGGAAGGGTCACTGGAATTAACCTCAATTTTACGGCGAATTTGACCGATATGGACATCAACTACTCGCTGATCTCCCACATAATCGTACTCCCAGACTTCCTGGATTAACTCAGAACGGCGCAAGACTCGACCTGGATGACAGGCCAGAAAATGGAGTAGATCAAATTCCAGAGCAGTTAGAGGGATAAGTATTTCGTTGATAGTTACCTCCCTGCGCCCTGGATCGATCACTAAATGGTCGAAGACGAGGCGTTCTGCTTCAGTAGCAGTAACAGCCCGCTTCCGTTTCAAAATTGCTCTAACTCGATTTTCCAGCTCTTGTAAATCAAAGGGCTTGGTGATGTAGTCATCAGCACCTTGTTGAAATCCTTGATTTTTGTCAGCAGCATCCGACCGACTGGTGAGCAAGAGGACAAAGACATCAGTGCGGGTCTGCATTTGCTGACACAGGTTGTAGCCAAGGGCGTCAGGCAAATTCACATCTAGAATGACTAAATCTGGATTAAATTGCTCAAATGTGGCAAGAGCCGTCTTGCCATCTTGAGCAGCCTGCATTTGAAAATTCTTTTGACTTAAGAAGCGTAGAATTAAATTTCGGATTGCCGGATCGTCATCTACGACAAGAATCTTGGCGGCGGTCATAACTTTCCACGGAAAACGGGATCACAAATTTAAGACGCAGAGTGTTTTGACACCAACGGTGCTGTTGGGCATTGTAGACAATTATCGTCAGATTATTACGTAATGCCAATAGTTGGTAAATTGCATAGGCAAATCAGTTATTTTCAAAATTCCCCCACAGTAGGACTTCCAGAACCACGGCAAAAAGTCTTTTTTTCTTCTTCTAAAGAGCAAAAAACCCATAGCCTTGATGGGTCTATATGGATTTACTAACGGTTCTAACATTATTCAGGAATTCTCCGGTGATTTGGCAACAAAACTGAGATGCACCGGCATTGTGTTGACTTCACTGCGGCACTGCTGTTTGAAGATCAAGCTACACTAGCACCCAGGGGCATTGACACCACCCTCAACCAAGACGACTCTGTGACCAGTGGTTACCCAGAGCAAGGTTGAGAGTTTCTCGTGCCTAACCTTAACATATACATAACTAGTTTAAAGTTGCTGTCATACTAATGAAAAGAAGGGATGTGAAAACAAGGGATGTCTCGGAGGTCTTGAATGAGTGATAACAATCCCTATGATCAGCTTGGGGTTACGGAAGAAGCGTCCTTTGATGAAATTCAGGATGCCAAAGGTCGCCTGATGCAAAAGCATCGTGGTAACCAAAAGCTTTTAGATACCGTAGAGGCGGCCTACGATGCCATTATCATGGATCGACTTAGGATGCGCCAGGAAGGAAAGATTAAAGTTCCTGATCGTATTCGTTTCCCAGAGAAGGCTTCTCAAGCTCCACCGAGTTTTCCCCAAACACCAGTTAATAACTCTCCTGAGTGGCTGAAACGGTTGTGGGATACTCCGACAAGAGAAGACATGATCTGGCCGAGTGCCGTGTTCTTAATCTTAAGCAGTGCTACGGTGCTTTACACCTCATCGGCAGACTCGATTTTGCCCTTGGTGATGGCTATAGGCTTCGGATTCACGATCTATTTCCTCAATCGGAAAGAACAACAATTTGGTCGTGCAGTATTGCTAACCCTGGCAGGTCTGTTTTTGGGTGTGGGATTAGGGAGTTTGCTGGGGAATTCTCTGGGAAGCCAATTCACCACCCTAGACTTGACAACAGAAAAACTGGCTACATTGGTGACATTTGTATTGCTGTGGCTGATTAGTTGCTTCTTACGTTGAACATGGGAATGGGGGATTGGGGATGAGGATGTGCCTCCAATAGCACGTTCCTTGTCTAGTAGTGGTGCTTTTCCCCTTGATGGGATATATCCCAAACGTCTCTACCCTTGCCTGGGTTTGCCCGGTGGAAACCACGCCAGTCGCTCATGGGGAGCGACTGCATCATGGCCATGAAAAGCAATTTTCATGAAAATTGCTTTTTTAAATAACCACAAGCCTTGTCAGCCAAGACTTTAACGCGATTTTTTTATAAAAATTATTATTTTATAAAAATTTATCATAGCCACAGGCTAGAGATCCAATTTTTTTTAACTGTGTTAAGAAACTTAAAGTTTATCAAACCCTTTCTGTTCCCTGATCCGAAGTTACCTTGTCTGCACAGCTAGTTAGTGATCTAATTACCTGAATTTTGAGACAATCTCACCACCATAGCCATAGCTTTTTTAAAATAAAAAATGACTTGAACTTTTACAGTTAATTTCATCCCACCCTGACCGAAGGTCAGGCGTAGGGCTCGCTCTAGCCGGATTAGCTAAAATCGCCAATTATACGGCTTGTAGCACTGCTGTGTCTAGAACTAAATCTACCGCTTCAGCGAGATTATTGACGGTAAAATCTGGTTCGTAGAGATTGAGCTGAGTGCGATCGCGTATTCCAGATAAAACTCCAATTGCTTTAATACCGTGGGTTTTGGCAGCCACTATATCCGCTTCTGTATCGCCAATCATCCAGACATCAGAGGCAGCTGGGAGTTCTTTGAGGGCTTTTGCCATTAGCAAAGGTTTATCCTTAGTGTCACCGGTCTTCACATAGTCGTTACTCAGGCAATACCGTCGGTTACGGGGAAAAAATTTCTCCAGGTCTAAGCGAGTGAATGCTTCATCAAGCTCTCGCACCCGACGCATGGTCATGACGACTAAATCTACTCCTGCTTGTTGTAATTTTTCCAGGGCATCTATAGCTCCGGGAACCGGTTGATCATGAACCAAGTAGGGCAGAGTGTGTACAGTTTGACGGCGCAGCTGAGCAAATGCTTCAGCTTGGCTGGGATCGAGACCTGAACGAATTCCAATAATTATCTCGGGAACACGCCCCCTCTTACACTGCCAAAACTCCGCCTTGGACATGGGCAGGATGGGCTGGTTAGGGCGTTGGATTTCTTTGAGACAAAACTGGTAAACCCGATAGTAACGCTCCGACACATTCATGATCGGACCGTCAAAGTCTGTAAATACTCTAATCATTATCTAACAAAATGTAATATTTATTTACATTATTATCTCATCCCGTGAGTATTTATCACTAAAATTACGAATTTGTAACATTGCCAATCTCTCAGGACTTAGCCATTACTCCTGACAGGGGTAGGTTTTTGAGATTTGGGTCGGGAGTCGGGAGTGGGGAGTCGGGAGTGGGGAGTCGGGAGTCGGGAGTGGGGAGTCGGGAGTCGGGAAATGGGGAGATGGGGAAATGGGGAAATGGGGAGATGGGGAAATGGGGAGATGGGGAGATGGGGAAATGGGGAGATGGTGAGAATTCTCTGTCTCTTGCACCTTATGCCGTCACGAATCGGGGAAACGCCCTCAGCTGGGCGCACCCGTCCAATAAATTCTTGTAGATTTGGAGATTTATTTATTGGACAGGACTTACGCGGTTAAGTTGATTTCGCCCCCCTAGCCCCCCAATTCTGGGGGGTAAAGATGTCAAAGTCCCCCGAGCGAGGGATTGCTCGCTCGGGGGATTTAGGGGGCAAATGCGTAAGTCCTGTTGGAGTTTTTAGGCAATGAAAGTACGTACTCCCACCAAAGTTAAAAACCTACCCGGGCATCAGCCGTGGAACGGGCATCAGGTGTGGAACCGGCATCTTGCCGGTTATAAATATTCCCAGGCAGGCAGGATGCCCACCCCACTTATTCATATTGATCCGAAGATACTGATCTTGTGGGGCAGGCAGGATGCCCACCCCACTCATTCATATTGATCCAAAGATTCAGCAATGCCAGATTTTTTACCGATTCCCGATTCCCGACTCCCGATTCCCGACTCCCGATTCCCGATTCCCGATTCCCGATTCCCTGACAACTGCCGCGAAGTCTACTGCTCAATCACGACTGCATTCAACCCGTCTAACCGTAAAGCAACTTGATAAGCTTTACCAACCTTCTTGAGTTTAAACGCTCCCAAGGATTGCAAAAATTTGGGGAATGTACCCTTTAAATTTAAGTCTCTCATCAACTGAGTAATTGGTCGAGAGTATTGTTTTTTAAATTCAGTAGCTATATGAGCGATCGGAACATAAGGATCTTTATAGTTTGTCTTCAAATCCTTGAGGAGTTTAACTAGTATCTCTTCCAAATCTGATTTAGATTCAATTTTAGATACAGGCTTAACAGTAGGTTTTAACTGAATAGTCTTCAAAGAAGAAGTCTTTTTAATGAAAGAAATTGGCTTTTCAAATAGAGTTATATAAAAATTTGAAGTACCCGGTATGTGATGAGTCACAAACTCTTTGGGGTAATCAGTAAAAATATCGGTTGTTAGTTTTCCAGGCAAGCGCAGGGAGACAACTTGATTGAGGCTAAGCTGATACTTTGATTCAAATAGATATGATAGTCTAGACAGGTTTACCCAAGCATTCGAAGTGCGTTTTTGTTCAGCTTTGAGGAGGTCTTTGAGCTGATTAATAAATTCTTCGAGGGTGGGGATTTCTGGTACAGAGACCAGAGAATGGGCTTGAGTTTCACGAGTCTTGTTATTTAAAACAATAATCTTATCATTTTGCTTACGCACTAAATAGACTGTTAGTCCATGGGTTTGTAGGGTGGTGCAAAGATGAGTCATCACCCCATCAGAGGAACAGACTAAGACTTCCTTGGCGGTTGGATAATGGATAAAGATAGAAGACCCAACGGTAGCCATCTTAAAATCAGCGCTGTCCTTTCCTGGTGGTACGTGAATTAGCTCATAGCCACGAGTATGCAGTTCAGTGTCATACTTACCCATAGCACGCCAATTGGCAACAGCAATTTTGATTTGGATCGGGTAGGAACAAATTTGAGCTAGGAACTTTTCGGTTTCAGTATTGAGCCGTAAATTTTCGGCATCTAGCAGTAAGATGGCAATTCCTGTGCCTAGCTTTGGCGAAGGGGAAACCGATGTTGGGGTTTTATTATTAGTAGAGACAGCTAAGTTATGGGAATTATTCCCTGGCTTGGGTCGGATAGAGTGACGAAGTTTTTGGGTCAGTTCTCTAAAGCTGGGGGAGTTGAAATAACTAGGAATGAACAGAACTTGCAGTAATTTCCTGACTTTGATAATTCGTCGGGGCCAATCTTGCTCTTGGCTGAGTTCTGATTTCAAATTGGCCAGGAAAGCAGATTGATGACGGGGCTTATCCCAAGGGATTTTTCGGTATTTTTCCTTGAGTAATTCGGACTGCTGCTGCTGAAGCTCAAGGATGGCTTGGTAGAGGTAAAGGCTAATTTCGTTGATCGCGGCAGAGTCATTCACGAATGGTTTCTGGTAGATTTGGTGAGTAATTTTGGGCAGAATACAAAAGCAGATCTATAGAACCCACTATATCTGAAATAGCAAAGGGAATAGGGAGTCGGGAGTCGGGAGTCGGGAGTCGGGAGTCGGGAGTGGGGAATATCGCATCAAAAATTATCACAATTCATTTAGGTACCCTAAATATTTGGAAAAACGCGAGTTCCATAAAACTCAGGTGCTGGTAGATTGAAGGAGCTTCCAGCCAGAAGCCAGGAGTCGGTTAGGGTTAAATCTGTAATTATAGCGCTGATCAGAGTAATGAGGTATACAGAATGTTTCCCCTACTCCCGATTCCCGATTCCCGATTCCCGATTCCCGATTCCCGATTCCCGACTCCCCTTAACCCAAGACTAAACTCCCTCAGCCAATTGAGAACTGGTATAGTAAGAGTAACTCAGCTTTACAAATTGTAATCATGGCCAGAGACCTAAGGGGATTTATCCAAGAGCTAGAACAGAAGGGACAATTACGGCGGATTAAGGCTTTAGTTGACCCAGATTTGGAAATTGCTGAGATATCAAACCGGATGCTACAAGCGGGTGGACCTGGCTTGCTGTTTGAGAATGTAAAAGGGTCATCCTTTCCGGTTGCGATTAATTTAATGGGAACAGAAGAACGGGTTTGCTGGGCGATGAATCGGTCAACCCCGGAAGATTTGGAAACTCTGGGCAAGAAGCTAGGGATGCTGCAACAACCAAAGCCACCTAAGAAAATTTCCCAGGCGGTGGAATTTGGCAAAATTTTGTTTGATGTGGTGAAAGCTAAACCAGGTCGAGACTTTTTCCCTCCTTGTCACCAGGAGGTGGTGCAGGAAAATGATTTGGATTTGAATACATTACCCCTGATTCGCCCTTATCCCGGTGATGCTGGCAAGATTATTACCTTAGGATTGGTGATTACTAAAGATTGTGAGACTGGTATTCCTAATGTGGGGGTTTATCGGCTACAACTGCAGTCTAAGACTACGATGACCGTGCATTGGCTCTCGGTCAGGGGTGGAGCACGACATTTGCGCAAGGCGGTGGAGAGAGGACAGAAATTAGAAATTGCGATCGCACTCGGTGTTGACCCCCTGATTATTCTGGCCGCTGCTACTCCCATACCGGTTGACCTGTCGGAATGGCTCTTTGCTGGACTCTATGGTGGGTCTGGGGTTAACCTAGCTAAATGTAAAACCTTAGATTTAGAGGTACCAGCGGATTCTGAGTTTGTCCTGGAAGGCACGATTACTCCAGGGGAAATGTTGCCAGATGGTCCCTTTGGTGACCACATGGGGTATTACGGTGGAGTGGAGGATTCCCCCTTGATTCGCTTCCACTGTATGACTCACCGCAAGGATCCGATTTATTTAACTACCTTTAGTGGGCGTCCACCGAAAGAAGAAGCCATGATGGCGATCGCACTCAATCGGATTTATACCCCGATCCTGCGGCAACAAGTCTCAGAAATTGTGGATTTCTTCTTGCCCATGGAAGCTCTGAGTTATAAAGCGGCCATTATTTCGATTAAGAAAGCCTATCCAGGACAAGCGCGACGGGCTGCTTTGGCGTTTTGGAGTGCGTTGCCTCAATTTACCTACACCAAGTTTGTGATTGTGGTGGATGAGACTATTAATATTCGCGACCCCCGTCAAGTGGTGTGGGCGATTAGTTCTAAAGTTGACCCAGTCCGGGATGTATTTATTTTGCCTAATACTCCCTTTGATAGTTTGGATTTTGCCAGTGAAAAGATTGGCTTAGGGGGACGGATGGGTATTGATGCTACTACTAAGATTCCACCGGAAACCGAACATGAATGGGGCGCAACGTTGGAGTCAGATGGGGATGTAGCAGCGATGGTAGATAGACGTTGGGCTGAGTATGGGTTAGGGGATTTGGATTTGAAGGATGTTGATCCGAATTTGTTTGGGTATGATATGTAATTTATACATCAGCGGTCAGCGGTCAGTGGTCAGCGGTCAGCTTCAAATAGATGACTAGAAAGCGTTGCTGAATCTTCGGATGAATAGCAGTAGAGTGGGCATCCTGCCCGCGCGAAATTATATTGAAACTGGCAAGATGCCAGTTCCACCAAGATGCCAGTTCTACCAAGATGCCAGTTCCACCAAGATGGCCATTCTACCTCACTCTTAAAATCATTCAATTATTAAGCAATGCCTACTAAAGTACCTACACAAAATTAATTTCCTACTCTCAATCTCTGTAACCCTTACAATGTAAGGGTTTTAGTTTTGGTAAATGTGTAATTAATTTTGTGCACCTGCTTAAACAGCGATTGGCCTATGGCCACGCTACGCGATGAAGCGAAGCTTCCGCGCTTATGCGATCGCATAAATCCCCTTAGAGGTTTTATATAGCACTATGCATTAAGGTGTTTGACATTTATAAAAGCAGCACAAGCTATTATAGTCAGCTATTGCCTATTGCCTCTTGCCTCTTGCCTTGCGCGTAGCGCTATACCAACTCATCCCCTGCTATAGGTTCTGTATCTGGCACTGATGCTAATATTTGATCAAAACGGTTGTAATCGGCTTTTTCAGCATAACTCTGCAAGAGTCGTACAACTTTCTGACCTTCAATTTTTTCGGTAACAGCACTCACTAACCACTGCTCGATAGAAACTTGATTTTCTTCAGCAAGACGTTGAATTTCTTTCAACAATGTCTCAGGTAATTGTAAAGGATAATAATTCATTCGCTAACTTGCTCCTGTAAATTGAGAGAGTGAACCAACTCTCCTGGTCGAACAACTTCAATCCCGAAATATTTGGCAGCTGGCAAAAAATCTTGTACATTAAAAGTGACAATAGCTTGGGCTTGAGCATTAATCGCACATTCCAAAACCATTTCATCATCTGGATCACTTAACTGAGGTCGCCACTTCCAATAAATTCGGATGGGTCTGAATACATCGGCAAGCACACCCAAAATCACGTCAACATCTTCTGATGTCGTCCAAAAATTCTGTAGGTTTTCATCTCGCTTTAAAACTTCAGCATATTCTAGAAACAATGCTTCAGAAACTCCACCTACAATTAATCCTTGACGAATGGCTTTCAAGATTAAAAAACTAGCACCTCGTCGAGAACGTAATGCAGCGACAAAAATATTAGTATCAAAGACATACATATCTGTTTTTTGACCACTGCATCAACTGTAGATCTGTATTATACACTTTCCCAACTTCTATATTTAATCCAAGTCAGCTTCAGCTGTTGGCTTTTGGCTGATAGCAGTTCCTAAGCATATGGTTAGGAACTGCTATATTGTTAGTTCAATAGAGTTGGCTTCACCTTGACAAGTCTATTTCGCGTTTGATAGCCAAACTCTGCTGCTGGAAATCATTCGCTTTTGAGTAGTCGCCCAAGGCACGGTAAGTAATGGCGATATTGTTGAGAGAGTTAGCCTCACCGGCGCGATCGCCTATTTCTCGTTTAATAGCCACACTCTGCTCGAAGTGTTCAATGGCCTTTCGGTAGTCTTTGAGGTTTCCGTAAACCATGCCAAGATTGTTCAGAGAGCTAGACTCAGCTGAGCGATCGCGCATTTGTCGTGCAATAGCTAAACTCTGCTGTAAGTTTTCAAGGGCCTTTTGGTACTGCCCCAGGGAATAGTAAATATTACCGAGATTGTAAAAAGAATCAGCCTCACCGCTGCGATCGCGTATTTGTCTATAAAGAACCACACTCTGCTGGTAGCTTTTAATTGCTTTTGGATAGTCCCGCACAATACGGTAAGCATTACCGAGATTGTAAACAGAATTAGCCTCACCAAGGCGATCGCCTATTTCTCGATAAATAATCACACTCTGCTGGAGGTTTTCAATGGCTTTTGGGTAGTTCCGTAGTTTGTTGTAAGCAATACCTAAACCATCGATAGCAGGAAGTTCACCAAGGCGATCGCCTATTGCTTGTGCAATGGTTAAACTCTGCTGGAAGTTTTCAATGGCCTTTTGGTAGTTTCCCAGGAAATAGTAAGAAAAGCCGAGATTGTTCAGAGACTTAGCCTGACTTTTCTGATCGCCTATTTCTCGGTCAATAGCTAAACTCTGCTGGTAGAAATTAATAGCTTTTCGGTAATCCCCCAGATTTTGGTAAGCATTACCGAGATTGCTCAGAGACTTAGCCTGACCGCTGCGATCGCCTATTTCTCGGTCAATAGCTAAACTCTGCTGGTGAAAATCAATGGCTTTTCGGTAGTCCCCCAGATTTTTGTAAGCAATACCGAGATTGGTCAGAGACTTAGCCTGACTTTTATGGTCGCCTATTTCGCGGCCAATAGCTAAACTCTGCTGGTGAAAATCAATGGCTTTTTGGTAGTCCCCCAGATTTTCGTAAACAATACCAAGATTTGCCAGAGATTCAATCTGAACGTAGCGGTATTTGATTGCTCGTGCAATAGCCAAACTTTGCTGGAGGTTTTCAATCGCCTTTGGGTACTTTTTTAGCTTTCTGTAAGCAATACTGATATTGTTCAGAGAGTTAGCCTGACCTTTGAGATCGCCTATTTCGCGGCTAATAGCTAAACTCTGCTGGTGGTTTTCAATGCTCTTTTGATAGTCCCCTAGGTCTATGTAAACAAGACCGATATTATTGAGAGATGACGCCTCACTAGGCCTATCGCCTATTGCTCGATAAATAGTCAGTGCCTTCTGCCAAGACTGCAATGCTTCCTGAAATTGCCTTAGTTTAAGCTGCATAAAACCTTGACTAACAAGTTGGTCAGCTTGAGCTTGACGGCTTTGTGACGTTTGAGCTAATGTTGCAGAAGCTGGTAATAGGAGTGAATCATTAAATAGTAACGTTGGGGAGAAACTACCTAATAAAGCCAGAAGGATAATTAATCGAAATTTTGGAAATTTCATGGCGATAACACAAAAAATAAGAGAATAAGGAATCGGTGGTTTTTCTGTTAAAATTCACCCGTTACTTCGTTAATTTCTCCCAGTACAATAATCAACCAAGGGCTGTGAATTAATTTTTTATCAACCCACCTGCTGCAATAAATAGGGCTTGCTGATTAACTCTCAAAGCATTTCAAGATAAATGTGTTAGCCTTTTTTGGTCTCTAAAAGTGCCAGCTTTTCGGTCGAAAAAGCTCAAAAAATTAGCATACAAAGACAAGAGCCGAAAAATAAAGGGACAAGTCTTCCGACTACCTTCTATATAATTCCCATTTCTCCTAACTCCTGACTCCTAACTCCTGACTCCTACCAATACCAAAAGACTTTTTCAGCAAACCCTAAATATGGCCAATTCTGAGGGAGGGTTTTATCCTAGGAATTAGCCAAACCTAGTTGAGCAAGTTTGGTGAGGGCATCAAACCACAAACCTTTGGGCATACTGGAAGTTTGAAGCTCGAAAAAATTTATCTATGTATATAACAGTGTTAGATGGGTAAATTATGAAAACCAGTGGTATTTATTTTTTCATTTACCCAAAACTAAGCCACTAATCAGTAAACCTTTTTGGAAATTTTATGGCCATCAAACAAGACTTATTTCAGAAATCTGTAATAGCGGATCTCGGAACATGTAACAGTGGAAAATAATTCACGAAAATCCATTGATCGCTACTCCCTAATCCCTACTCCCCAGGAGGAGAGAACTCATTCAAGAACTCATCAACTACAAGATAGCTTTTTGTCCAGTTGGGACGAGGTGGAAGCTTGCCAGTTTGGATATCTTTTTTCCACTCAGAATCTGATTTACGGGATACTTCTGGCATCTCAAATTCATAATGGCTCAACACTGGTCCAGCAAAGACCATTTTGTCTTCACCGTTGTCCACTGCAATCATCAACAAATCGATATTACCCACGCCCTGGTGAAGTACACTGCCTGGATCTCCCACCATTGGATCCGGTACATTTGTGTGTACATCCGCAACAATGGCATCCCACTTATCAGAATCCTCAGGTTTCTTATAGAAAAGGCTGGGATACCAACCGGTATAAGTCGGACCCCCTGAAGCAAACTGTTCAATTTCAACAACCTTTTCTAGGAAGTTGGTTTGGGCTTCGGTAAGTTCCTGTTGTGCTAATTCCTTGAGTGCTATTTCCTTCAGGATAGTTAACTGCTGGCTGAAATTTTTGAAGAATTTAGTTTGTTTTTGCTGAATCTTTCGGAAGCGCTTCGGAAAGGGAGTGTTTTTGATTAACTTCCCCGCCAAAACTGCCATTTTTTCAAAGCGTTCCCAGAATTCGGGTCTCGGCTCCACAAAACCAGCTGGATAGTAGCATAAGGTTCCACCGGTGTAGGATTGTTTGGCGTAAAGGATGGTGTCGTGGCGCAGTTGTGTCCATGACGCTAGTTGTGTATTGAGTGTCTTCATCCCCCAGGCACGGGTACGCATGGCTTCCGGGTATTTGGAGTCCGTAGTGGGTTTGGAAAGTTCCCGCAAGGTTGCCAGCCAATTCATGTAAAGGTTTTCTTCCCAAGCAGAAGGATTTAGCTTTTCAACCACATTAAAGGCTGCGGCTAGGTTGTGTTGATAGTTGAGACCATCTCGGAACTCATGCCCATTCTGGTTTGTGATCCGATCAACCAGTTCTGGTACTACTTGAGTGTTTCCCAAAGTGGCGAATGCTACATCTAATCCACTTGGTACACGGCGCTGAACTTTCTTGCGATTCCAAATAATATCATCGTAGACGACTTTGCTCAACATCCAGCTATCCAAGATAAATTTTTGACCGATAACTGTAAAGGAGTGGGGCATTATAGCTTGAATCTGATCGTTTTCCGGACTAAAGTAAACATGACTCCTGATGTTTTGAAAACCTAGGTTGTTAGCTGAAATTTTAGTTTGCAGCTGCTCTAAGGTGGATAAATCTTTAATATCTGTCGGAGATTTAATCTTAGCTTGTTTTAATAGGTCAGCTAGTTGAGCAAACGTCATGGAATCAGTTGGACCGACAAAGGTCTGGAGCATTTGGTCAAAATCTTGCCATTGCTCGAACTTACCAGATTGTTTTAAGAGATCATTGAGGATTATGGCTGCACCCAATTCCCGTGGAGAAGCCTCTTCCGGTTTACCTGCAATCCGTAGATCGACTCTACCGCACCACATTACTGCCCGGAAATATTTCTTAAGAGTCTCGGAATTCTCATAATGCCCACGTACCTTGAATTGAGAAAAATCCATCTCGCGCTTACGCCCGAACAGCTCAAATTTCTGGAGTTGCTCTGCTTCTATGGCTTTGAGGGTTGCTGCCACACGGGCATCCTGATTTAATTTGGTCTTAACTGCTTCTCCTGCTAATAAAGAACGAGCGACTCCTAGAAAGTAGTCGGCATCGATTAAACTTAGGTCAAGGACACCATCGCCATATTGATTACTGGCTTCTGGGATTTTATCTGCCATTCCTGTGAGAATTTCATCTAGTGATGTGGCAAGATAACTTTCTTCTAGTTCTTCTAACATGGCGTCATAAGAACGATGCCAAGCATGAAGCAAGGCATCAGCGGAAACGAAAACTGGTAAATCGTTGTTATAGATTTGGTAGAATGATTGAGCGAAACTCTTTGTCCCCATGCGCTCACTGACAACAAAGCCTTGTTTATTGAATACTTCCAGTTCATTTGAATTGAGGCGGAAAAAGCTGTCATTGAACAAATCCCAAAATTGAGCTTGGGTGGGATCCCAACTAATTTGTGTTAGATAGTCAACCTTGGCATCGTAACGTTTAGCAAATTCTTGGGGTGAAATCTGTCCAATCTTATCCAATTCCTGAGCGAAGGTAGGGTTGTAACCAAAGACATCAGGTGAAACTTCTGCTGAAGCTGGGTTGACCAAAAGTTTGGAACTGTCAATCCCATCTTCGAGGAAAGTATGGTTGCTCATCAGAATTAACAATACAATGATCGGAGCAATAATTAGCTTGCTTAATTTATTGAAAAGCTTCATCATTAATCAGGGAACAGGGAATATAAAACAGAAAATAGACAACAGGGTTGGGAGCATGTAAACTTTGTAATTAGGTAAATAGATCCCCCCTAACCCCCCTTAAAAAAGGGGGGAATTAGATTGAAAAGTCCCCCTTATTAAGGGGGATAATGGGGGATCTGAATCAGGGATTAAGAAAATTGACATGCACCTACAGCGTTAAGCATATGCGCTACGCGAACAGCTCTCAGCTTTGGCCTTAACGGCTGACCGCTTACTGGTAAATGCTTAGAAGCTATTTAGCTGTTTACACCCAAGATTACAAATTAATAAAGACCTAGGTTGGTTTACGTCTTTCCAAAAATAGTTCTGTTGCCTGTCTATAATACTTATCAGTCTTGTTTTGACTATTTATGCAAAACGTTAAAGCAAGTCATCTATAGCAGTTCTCCCCTACTCCCTACTCCCGATTCCCGATTCCCGATTCCCGATTCCCGATTCCCGATTCCCTACTCCCGATTCCCCTAAAGCGCCTCCCCAATCAACGTAAATGCTGCCCAATCTTTGGGATTACCTGACTTCGGAATCATGGTCAACATCGCTTGGCGCAACGCTTGAGCTTTATCCCCTGTTCTCTCAAGATTCCGATAAAACTCCGTCATCAATTCTGTGGTTTTATCATCAGGAATTGACCACAAGGACACCATCACACTAGGAACACCGGCTGCAACTAAAGACCGAGATAAACCAATCACTCCCTCACTGTTGATCTCACCCACTCCGGTCTCGCAGGCACTGACTACTACTAGTTCGGCACTGAGTTTCATGTCAAAGATTTCTTCCGCAGTTAGTAGTCCGTCCTCTCCTACAGAAGGAGCCAAGGCGATCGCACTCCCAATACCTCCAATACGCTTGGGAGCAAATAACCCGTGGGTAGCAAAATGAATATACCTGGCCTTGGGCATCTGGCGTTTAACTTTGGTTTCGGTAGCGTCTTGTCCCAATAAGAGTTGAGCGTTTACAGCAATTTTCGCCCCCCTAGCCCCCCAACTTTGGGGGGAACTTGAGTTAAAGTCCCCCAGAATTGGGGGATTTAGGGGGCTTGTAGCTAAAGGTCGTGAGGTCGATTCATCTGAAAACAGCTGTAACTGGGAGGCAACGTTTTTAGCTTCCTGTTCAGCACCGTCGAGAGGAGATAATTGCTGAGGTGTTTTTCCAGGAGCTGGTCGTACCTCGGGCATGGTAGGATTACCAACTACCAGGGCAATTTGGGATGATTTAGGAAGGTTTTTCCGTTGCTGATGGGTTAAGCCCAAGACTTCGATGGAGGGAGCAGTGAGGATGGTGTGTTTCTCAATTAAGTACTTTTTCTCCTGGTCTTGCAGGGCTGGGAAGGGCACAGAAAACAGTTCTCTGTGAGGGATGAAGACTACACGGGCATTTTCATCCTTGGGCAGTAAGTCTGCAATCGGCTCAATCAAAAGTTGATGAAGCTTTTGTAAATGTGGTTTGTCAATATTAGGGGAATCCACAATCTTGTCAACATCAGTGATTGGGCGCTCGACTGTTACCCCTTCTTCCCACCCTGGTAAATTGAGTCGTAAAGTACCTTGTTGACCATTAACTTCAACCACTTGCCACCGTTCCTCAAACTGGTCATCCTGGAGTTTGACCCAATCACCCTTTGACGGTTGGCCGGAAGAGTCACTACTGCGACATTGACCATGATTTCCAAGGCAAGCATATCCTTTGTCAATCAGCTGTTGAACAGAGGTATCTGGAGGTAGTTTAACCGAGCGCCATTCAATTTTCCCCGTAGGCTGGATCACCCAAACATAGATTCCTTCATCGGGAATAATAGAATATTCCACGAGTGTGGCCTTCTGCTGCCGGGCAATATGTTTGATTTTCTTGATGCTAAGGTCAGTTGCTGGAGTATCTAGTTCTGGCAATAGACCCTTTCTCAGTAATTCCGCCAAAGCACGAGCACGTCCCCTCTCGGCAACTTCCAATGCAGCATCTGTTTTATTTCGAGCAATTAGAACTTCCTGCAAAAGGCTATAGGTATTAGAGTGCTTCTCAGAGAGAGGAATTGTCTGAATATCTTGCAAGCCTGTTGCTAGATATTCTATAACCTCTATTCCTTTGGTGAGGGTGGTTTCAGCTTGTTCAAGATTACCTAATTGAAATAGAGAATATCCTAAGTTATAGAGGGAGTTTACTTCCTGGTTCTGGTCTTTTATTTGCCTTGCAATCTTTAAACTCTGCTGGTAGTTTCCAATCGCTTTTTGGTAGTCCCCCTGGGAACGGTAAGCAATTCCGAGACCAATCACAGAGTTAGCCTCACCTTGCTGGTCTCCTATTGCTTGTGCCATCTTTAAACTCTGCTCGAAGTTTTTAATGGCCTTTGGGTAGTCCCCTTGGGCTTGGTAAGCATGGCCGAGACCACTCAAAGAGTTAGCCTGACCTCTGGGATCCCTTATTGCTCGTGCAATATCCAAACTCTGCTGGTAGTGTTTAATGGCTTCTCGGTAATTCCCCTGGGCATGGTAAGCATGGCCGAGACCACTCAAAGAGTTAGCCTCACCTGTGCGATCGTTTATGTCTGGTGGAATATTTAAACTCTGCTTGAACTTTGTAATTGCTTCTGAGTAGTCCCCCAGGGAATTGTAAGCATGGCCGAGATTGTTCAGAGATGCAGCCTCACCTATGCGATCGCCTATTTGTTGGTAAATATCCAAACTCTGGTGGTAGTGTTTAATGGCTTCTCGGTAATTCCCCTGGGCATGGTAAGCATGGCCGAGACCACTCAAAGAGTTACCCTCACCTCTGAGATCCTCTATTGCTCGTGCCATCTTTAAACTTTGCTCGAAGTTTTCAATGGCCTTTTGGTAGTTCCCCTGGTTTTGGTAACTATAGCCGAGATTGACCAAAGATGCCACCTTGCCTTGGCGATCGCCTATTGCTTCTGTAATGGTTAAACTTTGCTCGTGGTTTTCAATAGCTTTTGGAGAGTCCCCCAAGGAATGGTAAGCATTGCCGAGACCAATCCGAGAGCTAGCCTCACCTGTGGGATCGCCTATTGCTCGTGCAATATTTAAACTTTGCTCGAAGTTTTCAATGGCCTTTTGGTATTCCCCCTGGGCATTGTAAGAATGGCCAAGACCAATCAGAGAGTTAGCCTGACCTCTGAGATCCTTTATTGCTTGTGCCATCTTTAAACTTTGCTCGTGCTTGTCAATAGCCTTTGGGTAGTCCCCCTGGGCATGGTAAGCATTGCCGAGATTGACCAAAGATGCCACCTTGCCTTGGGGATCTTTTATTTCTCGGTAAATTGCCAAACTATCCTGGTGTTTGTCAATGGCCTTTCGGTACTTCCCCTGGGAATTGTAAGCATTGCCGAGACCACTCAAAGAGTTAGCCTCACCTTGCCGGTCTCGTATTGCTCGTGCCATCTTTAAACTTTGCTGGAAGTTTTTAATGGCCTTTGGGTATTCCCCCTGGGCATGGTAAGCATAACCGAGACCAATCAAAGAGTTAGCCTCACCTTGCTGGTCTCGTATTGCTCGTGCCATCTTTAAACTTTGCTGGTGGTTGTCAATGGCCTTTGGGTACTTCCCCAGGGCATGGTAAGCATTGCCGAGACCAATCAAAGAGTTAGCCTCACCTTGCTGGTCTTCTATTGTTTGATAAATAGTGAGTGCCTTCCGCCAAGACTCCAATGCTTTCCGAAATTGACTCACTTTATACTGCTGACTACCTTGTTCAAAAAGTCGGTAAGCTTCCGCTTTACCGCGTTCTGAAGTTTGAGCTAGTGCTGGAGAAGTTGGTAATAGGCTTGAGACATTACCTAGTGACGGTGGTGAAAAACTAGCTAGTATACCGAGGAGTGCAATAGTGGCTATTCTAGAAGCTTTCATGGTTATTATCCCTATATCAACTTGCAATCAACTCAAAGAACAGAATTCTATTTATTTAACGGTGGTAGAATAGCCAAATAATGCAAGTGCGATCGCAAAACTCAGAATTTCCACTAATCTCAATCCAGGAAAGTGCGATCGCCTCACCAAAAGTTGTTTTCTCAATTAGCTTCACCAATCAACGTAAATGCTGCCCAATCTTTCGGATTACCTGACTTCGGAATCATAGTCAACATCGCTTGGCGCAACGCTTGAGCTTTATCCCCTGTTCTCTCAAGATTTCGATAAAACTCGGTCATCAACTCTGTGGTTTTCTCATCAGGGATTAACCGCAAGGAAACCATCACACTGGGAACACCCGCTGCCACAAAGGAACGAGATAAACCAATCACCCCCTCACTGTTGATGTGACCGACTCCGGTCTCGCAGGCACTGACTACTACTAGTTCGGCACTGAGTTTCATGTCAAAGATTTCTTCAGCAGTTAGTAGTCCGTCCTCTCCGTTTGAAGGAGCCAAGGCGATCGCACTCCCAATACCTGGAATACGCTTTGGATCAAATAACCCGTGGGTAGCAAAATGAATATACCTGGCCTTGGGCATCTGGCCTTTAACTATGGCTTCGGTAGCGTCTTGTCCCAATAGGGGTTGAGCGTTTAACTGGGAAGCAATGTATTTAGCTTCCTGTTCCGCACCCTTGAGAGCAGATAATTGCTGAGGTGTTTTTCCAGGAGCTGGTGGTACCTCGGGCATGGTAGGATTACCAACTACCAGGGCAGTTTGGGCTGAATTAGGAAGGTTTTTCCGTTTCTGATGGGTTAAGCCCAAGACTTCGATGGAGGGAGCAGTGAGGATAGTGTGTTTCTCAATTAAGTACTTTCCCTCCTGGTCTTGCAGGGCTGGAAAGGGCACAGAAAACAGTTCTCTGTGAGGGATGAAGACTACGCGAGCATTCTCATCAAAGGGCAGTAAGTCTGCAATCGGCTCAATCAAAAGTTGATGAAGCTCTTGTAAGCGTGGTTTTTTAATATTAGGGGAATTCACAATCCTGGCAACATCAGTAATTGGGCGCTCGACTGTTACCCCTTCTTCCCACCCTGGTAACTTGAGTCGTAAAGTACCTTCGTCAGGATTAACTTCAACCACTTCCCACCGTTCCTCGAACTGGTCATCCTTCAATTTGACCCAATCACCCTGGGACGGTTGCCGGGAAGAGTGACTACTGCGACATTTCCCATCGTCTGCAAGGCAATCATATCCATTTTTAAGCAGTTGCTGGAGAGAGGTATCTGGAGGCAGTTGAACCAAGCGCCATTCAATTTTGCCCGTAGGCTGGATCACCCAAATAGAGATTCTTTGATCGTAACTAATTGAGTATTCCACGAGTGTGGCCTTCTGCTGCTGGGCAACCTGTTTGATTTTTTTGAGGCTAAAGTCAGTTGGTGGAGTATCTAGTTCTGGCAATAGCCCCTTTCTCAGTAATTTTGCCAAGGCATAAGCACGTCCCCTCTCCGCAACTTCTAATGCAGCATCAGTTTTATTTCGAGCGATTAGTACTTCCTGCAAATTGCGATAGGTATTAGATTGCTTCTCAGAGAGGGTAATTGTATCATTATCCTGCAAGCGTGATCGTAGAGATTCCATAACCACCATGGCTTTGGTGAGGGTAGTTTCAGCTTGTTCAAGATCACCTGAGTTAAACAGAGCTAATCCTAAGTTATTTAGGGATATACCTTTCACCGGCTGGTTTTTTATTGCTCGTGCAATGGTTAAACTCTGCTGGAGGTTTTCAATGGCCTTTGGGTAGTCTCCCAGGGAATGGTAAGCATTACCGAGACCAATCAGAGAGGTAGCCTCACCAAGGCGATTGCCTATTGCTCGTGCAATCTTTAAACTCTGCTGGAGGTTTTCAATGGCCTTTGGGTAGTCCCCCTCGGAATGGTAAGCAATGCCGAGACCATTGACAGACTCAGCCTCACCAAGGCGATTGCCTATTGCTCGTGCAATGGTTAAACTCTGCTGGTAGTATTCAAGGGCCTTTGGGTAGTCCCCCTCGGAATGGTAAGCATTGCCGAGACTACTCAGAGAGGTAGCCTCACCAAGGCGATTGCCTATTGCTCGTGCAATCTTTAAACTCTGCTGGTAGTATTCAAGGGCCTTTGGGTAGTCTCCCAGGGAATGGTAAGCAAGACCGAGATTGCCCAAAGAAGAAGCCTCACCAAGGCGATCCCCTATTTCTCCTGCAATGGTTAAACTCTGCTGGAAGTTTTTAATGGCATTTGGGTAGTCTCCCAAGGAATGGTAAGCATTACCGAGACCATTGAGAGAGTTAGCCTCACCAAGGCGATCCCCTATTTCTTGTGCAATCTCCAAATGCTGCTGGAGGTTTTCAATAGCTTTTGGGTAGTCCCCCTGGGAATAGTAAGCAACACCGAGATTGCCGAAATATGAAGCCTCACCAAGGCGATCGCCTATTGCTCGTGCAATGGTTAAACTCTGCTGGTGCTTTTTAATGGCCTTTGGGTAGTCCCCCTGGGAATGGTAAGCAATGCCGAGACTATTCAGAGATGCAGCTTCACCTTTGCGATCGCCTATTTCTCGATAAATAGCCAAACTCTGCTGGTAGTTTTCAATGGCCTTTGGGTAGTCCCCCTGGGAATGGTAAGCATTGCCGAGATTGCCCAGAGAGTTAGCCTCACCTCTGGGATCGCCTATTGCTCGTGCAATGGTTAAACTCTGCTGGAGGTTTTCAATGGCCTTTGGGTAGTTTCCCAGGGAACGGTAAGCCATGCCAAGATTGTTCAGAGAGTTACCCTCACCAAAGCGATCGCCTATTTCTCGGTAAATTGCCAAACTCTGCTGGAGGTTTTCAATGGCCTTTGGGTAGTCCCTCAGGGAACGGTAAGCATTAGCGAGACCATTGAGAGAGTTAGCCTCACCAAGGCGATTGTCTATTTCTCGGTGAATAGCCAAACTCTGCTGGAGGTTTTCAATGGCCTTTGGGTAGTCTCCCAGGGAACGGTAAGCAACACCCAGATTACCCAGAGAGTTACCCTCACCTTGCCGGTCTCCTATTTCCCGATAAATAGTGAGTGCCTTCTGCCAAGACTGCAATGCTTCCCGAAATTGACTTACTTGAAACTGCTCAATACCTTGATTAAAAAGTCGGTCAGCTTCAGCTTTACGGCAGGGCTATTTCATTCTCATGAAAGCTAATAAATGCTAGGCTTACAAGTTAGCTGAGAGTTTCATGAGTGACCATGCGTTTGTCTGCCCAATCTGCCCCTGCTGTCTCAGTTCCTAGCCTCACCCCA
>NZ_JAAHHM010000320.1:0-1944 GCF_010692445.1 Moorena sp. SIO3E8
TTGTCGGGTAAGGTAGGAGATGTTACCATCTCCTCCTCCCCTAAGAACCGGACTTGAGACTTTCGCACTCATCCGGCTCAAGCCTATTCAGTCCACCCGGGAATGTAGATGCTTGTGCTTGGCTTTATGACAGTGTCGATGTAGAATTGTTAGGTTCTTAGCACTGTTATTGCCTCCATCCCTGATTGGAAGGATGTGATGTACCTCGAACGCTTCATTCATACAGATTGGTAGTCCGCATATGGGGCATTTTCCTTTCTGTCTTGTGTAGACTTGTTCGTATTTACTGCCTTTGGCGAATTTGGTTTTACCCCATTTCGTCTGGCGTTTATGCCAATATTCTGTTAGTGTTGGGTCAAATGGTGAATTTGTTCCTTTTACCTTCTCATATCGGATTATTGGTACATCTTTGGCAGCGTTGATCAGAATTTCTTCCCTTTTCCTTTTACCGTTGGTTTTGGCGTATGGGTTGTGGGGGTCTTTGTCAACCGTTGTGTAGTATTTCCGTTTAATCCATTTCCATGGCTTCAAAGGATGTTTACGCCTTAGAAACCTGTATATGGCGTCTAATACCTCTTTCCTGATTTTCTGGAATGTTTTCTTGGAGCATACGAATCGGTAGTAATTTAACCATCCCCTGATTTTGGAGTTCAGTCTTTTTAATACCGTATCGAAGCTTAACACTCTTGCCTCATTCTTGAGATATCCCCGTATCTTGGCTAGGAATTCTTTGGTTTCCTTCTTACCGGGTTTTATGAAGCAGGAGTAACTCTCTTCTTCTTTTGGCCTGGCGTTTGGTGAAGGTGTCCTTTTTGCATTAGGTCTGGCGTTAATTCTCATTTTGTGAGCCTTTCGTTCATACCTGTTGCTTCCTATCCGAAGAGTTGTGCTTTTGCTTTGTCGTATATCAAATCCGAGGAATGAGAATCCCTCTTTTCTGATGTCTCTGATTTGGGTTTTTTGTTTGTTTAGGGTCAGTCCTCTTTGTTTTAGCCAGCTTTCTAACATTGGAATTAAATCTTCGAGAAACTCCATTGTCTGACTGGTTATGACGAAATCATCTGCGTATCTAGCAAATTTATACTTATTCACCTCCCTCTTTCTGTTCGTCATCTTGTCCTTGTTCCTGGTTTTATACTCGATGGTTACCATGGGTTTTGATATCCATTCTTGTATTCCGTCAAGGGCTATATTTGCGCTTTTATGGGCTTATTATTCCCCCTTGAGGTGTCCCTGTTTCGGTTTCATGGAATTTAGTTTCTTCCATGTACCCTGCCTTTAACCATTTCAAGACGACTTCCCTTTTTGGGAATCCTTTAATCTTATCCATTATAAATTCATGGGAGATGTTATCAAATGCGGCTTTGATGTCGGCATCTAGTACCCATCTGTGTGTACTCCCTTTCTTCAAAGTGGAAAAGATGTCTTGGATAGCATCGTGGCAACTTCTTCCGGGTCGGAATCCATAACTTCCCGGTTCAAAATTCACTTCAAATACCGGTTCATATGCCATTTTTAGGATGGCTTGACCTATTCGGTCGTTTATGGTGGGTATTCCTAAAGGTCTCTTTTTACCGTTCCGTTTAGGGATGTATACTCGTTTAGTTGGGTTTGCTTTACTCCAGTTCCACTTCTTAATTAGGCTGGTTCTCTGTCTATGAGTTAAGGCCGTTATTCCATCTACTCCAGCAGTTCCTCTTCCTTTGTTAATCTGTGTTACCCTTTGTATCGCCAGTAGTAATGCTGATTTGCTGTTTATTAACAATTTCATCAGATTTACTACCTTTTTCCAGCTGCCGTTCTGTTGGGCTTGTTGGGTGGCCTTGAATATCCTCTTTTGAATTTTGAATACCTGGCGATTGACAATTTTCCAATTAATCTCTTGCCAGTCTTCGATTCCAGTACCATTTCTGGTTCTACTTTTCATCTCTGTAATATTCTCTT
>NZ_JAAHHM010000321.1:0-1935 GCF_010692445.1 Moorena sp. SIO3E8
GGAGTTAAGTCCTGATAAATAGTTTTCCCGACATATTTGACATTTTCCAACATCTTGTTTGATAATGTCAGTGTACTGACCCAAATTTGTCAATGAATGAACAAATTAACTATGTTCCTCCCCGAGTCGCTGCTACCAGGCTCGGGGTCAGTACCAGGACACTTGAAAGGTGGCTTGACGAAGGCAAAATCCAAGGAATTAAAACCCCTGGAGGACAAAGAAGATACAATCTTGACTCAGTTGTCTCTATTTCAACAAAAAAAACAGATAGAGACGAAAGAGCAGCAATCCTATATGCAAGGGTTTCAAGCCGCTCTCAAAGAGATGATCTCGATCAACAAGTACAGTTTCTTAAGTCTCGTTACCCAGACGCAGAAGTCATCCGAGACATCGGCAGCGGTCTCAACTTCAAAAGAAAAGGTCTTCACTCCCTATTGGACAGAGTTCTCAGCGGCACTTGCAAGTATATTGTCGTTGCCCACAAAGATCGGCTCTGTCGCTTTGGATTCGATCTTATCTCATGGTTGTGCTCTAAATTCCAAACTAAAATATTGGTTCTCGACGAAAAGAACCTCAGCCCAGAACAAGAGATGGTTGAAGATGTTCTGGCAATTATCCACGTCTTCAGTTGTAGGCTCTACGGACTCAGGAAGTACAAGGGAAAAATCCTTGAAGACAGTGAGTTACCGAGTTTACCCAAGCAAAGAACTTGAGAAGATCTGGAAAAAATGGGTTTCTGCTGTTCGCAAGGTTTATAACATATCGATCGAGCAGCTCAATCGGAACCAGGGGTACACAAAAGTCGGAAAGAAAGGAGGAAAACATGGCTTTAGAACTTGGTTGAAACAATCCGGACTTATTCCGCAGTGGTGCAGAGATTTAAACGTCTCCAAAATTTTAGATAACGCTTCAATGGAGGCTTATACGGCGTGGAAAGAGACCGCCAAACAACCGAAGTCTGTTGGGAAAGGGAAGAACCTTTTGCCAAACCCACAAGCTGGATTAAAAATAGGTAAATTTCGTAGCGTGCGAGATCATCATCTGACGATCCAGTTTGACCCTACGGCTTACAAGGCTGGCCGGTGGATGGTTTCCAAAACCAAACATCTGCCAAAACCCGAATTCAAAGGTCAGGATTTCTGTGTACTAACTGATGGTTCTACTGAACTTACTTATAACAAAGGGAGATGGTTCGCGCACTTTCCAGTAGAGTTTGACATTGAGCCTACTGAAACCAAGAAAGTGATAGCTTTAGATCCTGGAGTTAGGACGTTCATGACTGGGTTTGACGGCACGGATTTCTTGGAGTTCGCAAATAATGATTTTCAGAGAATAGCTAAACTTTGTTCCCATCTAGATAAGTTAAAAAGTGAGCATGACAAATCAAAAGGACGCACACACAAACGTCGCCGATACAAGCTAAGGATAGCTATGGAAAGACTCAGAACTAAGATCAGAAGTCTGAGAACTGAATTGCACAAACAAGTAGCATCGTTTTTGGCAAGAAACTACGATGTGATCGTCTTACCTACCTTTGAGACGTCGCAGATGGTTGTCAAAAAGAAGCGAAAACTAAAAAGCAAGACAGCTAGGGCGATGATGACATGGGCTTTTTATCAGTTCTCTCAGATTTTAGAGCATTTGTGCAACCGTTATGGTTCCAAATTAGTGAGGATAACAGAGGAATATACCTCCAAAACTTGTACAAAGTGCGGACACATTCATCGAAAACTTGGTAGTTCTAAGAATTTTCAATGTCCACG
This sequence comes from Moorena sp. SIO3E8, assembly GCF_010692445.1. Lineage (NCBI taxonomy): Bacteria > Bacillati > Cyanobacteriota > Cyanophyceae > Coleofasciculales > Coleofasciculaceae > Moorena > Moorena sp. SIO3E8. Next base: position 1,764 of record NZ_JAAHHM010000321.1, read on the forward strand.
TTGCGGATACGAAATCCCTAGAGATTTCAATGGAGCCGTCGGGATTTTCCTGAAGGCGATGTGGGATACCACCTTCCTCGAAGCAGTCGGGGATGTAGTACTCAGCTTTTCTGACTCAAATGATATCCTAGATATCCAAGATGTCAGAATTTGTCCGGGTTAAAAGTATCAG
>NZ_JAAHHM010000322.1:0-1902 GCF_010692445.1 Moorena sp. SIO3E8
GGTTAGGCATAGCCTAGTTGTGAAGAGTGTAATCGGATGAGCTGAGCATCGAGTGGGTCAGCGGTTCATCCTTCTGTTTCACCATTATCCGCAGCTGCTCAAGCATTTCTACCGCGCTGCACTAGGAGACCAAAGAGTTGGGAGCTTTAGTAATTCATGGAATTCTCTTCTGAGATGATGAGAAGCTCTTCCTTTTACCCTTTTTATTATTACCGATGGAGCATAAGTAGGGTCAACCTCCAAGAACATGTGGACGTGATCTGGCATTATCTCGCTTTGCGATAAGTCTCCAATTATTATCTTTGCAGAGTTCAAAAATAATTTCTTGCAATCTCATTTTTATGCTTCCATTTAGTACGGATTTTATCCTTTTTGTACACCAGACAAAGTGGGAATTGAGTAATGTCAACGAGTGAGGGTTTGTCCTGAAAATATATTGATTTTTACTGGTCATATCCGTTGACAGTAGCTGTATATTCAATATATAATATAAACAATGAGGTGACAATAAGATGTATGGATGCCAGCAGCACTTAATAACTACGACGGTTGAAAATCAGGCAGTTATAGAGTTCATCTGTTCGGAAGCTAATAAGCTAACAAATTGTGGCTTGTATTATTGCCGTCAAATGTTGTTCAAAAACGGCAAATACCTTAAAAACGCGGAACTGGACAAAATAATGAAAACCAACGTCCACTTTAAAGCGATGAGGTCTGCCTGCGCCCAACAGACGTTACACGGAGTTATTGAATCTTTCAAGTCTTACAAAGCCCTCAAGAAACTGTACGACAAAGGGCAGTTAACAAATAAGCCTAGAGTCCCAAAGTATCGCAAAAAGGGAGGTCTAGCTGTAGTTAGCTATCCTGCTCGATGGGTAAAACGCTGTCTAGGTCAACTAAAATTCACCTTAGGGAAACAAATCAAAATCTGGTTCGGGATTGACCATTTTCTGCTACCCATGCCATCCAATATTGACTTCCAATTAATCAAAGAGTATCGATTTGTCCCAAGAAATGGCTGTTTTTATCTGGAATTTGTATATGAAAGACCAAGCCCCGATCCGGTGTTGTCAACCGACAATGTCTTAGGTGTTGATCCAGGTCTCAATAACTGGTTGACTTGCGTTTCCAATATAGGGAAGTCATTCATTGTAGATGGCAGGAAAGTTAAGTCACAAAACCAGTGGTACAACAAGCGTGTAGCTGCGATCAAAAAAGGGAAACCTCAGGGCTATTGGGATGATCGGTTGGCCTCATTGACTGAAAAGCGCAACAGGCAAATGCGCGATAATGTAAATAAAGTCGCTAGATTCATTGTGAACTGGTGCAAAAGAAACCAAGTCAGCACAATCGTGTTTGGCTGGAACAAGCGTAATAAAGATCGTATTAATATTGGCAAAAAGAACAATCAGCAGTTCGTTCAAATCCCTACTGCTAAATTAAAAAATAGGATAGAACAACTGTGCATTGAGTACGGTATTAAATTTGTTGAGACCGAGGAAAGTTACACCAGCAAAGCTAGTTTTTTAGATCGTGACTTCCTACCTGTGCTCGGCGCGAAACCTGTTCGCGTAGCGTGCGCCAAAGCGCAGGGGTGGGCAGCAAGCGGAAAAAGAGTAAAGCGTGGACAATATCTGTCAAGTAAAGGTAATTTGATTAACGCCGATTGCAATGGGGCTGGTAACATCCTCAGAAAAGTAGAGACACAGCTAGGGTTTCCCCTAGCCGAGGTCTGTAGAGCAGTTTTGAACCTGCCACAACGATACAGATTAGACTATTGGGTAGGTCAGAGGGATTACTCCCTCTTCGCCCCCTAAGCACCGTGCGAACAAGTCTCCAAGTACACGGCGCAACCAACTCCGAAACGACACGTTATTTTGTGCAACTCTTTTCCTTATTACC
>NZ_JAAHHM010000323.1:0-1896 GCF_010692445.1 Moorena sp. SIO3E8
CAACCGTGCTTTGCTAGCCATAAAGCTGAGCATGATTACTACGACCAGATTTGGTTTTCCCGTATTCGGTCTTTAAAGTGTAGAACCTGATCTGTTTGCTTTTCACACAGATGTGTCAGGCAGTCAGCGTTTGAACTAACTTAGCTCTGGATAAATTAGCATTTTGTAAGTTAGCTCGGTTTAAGTCTGTTCCACTAAAGCTAGCATCTTGTAGATTAGCTCCCTTTAAATTAATACCTCTTAAGTTGAGCCGCTCAAAGTTTTTATCTTGTCCCTCTCCAGTTATCAACAATTGTCTAATATTTTCATATTGAAGGTAGCTTGTTCCTGGTCTAACTCGATCAAGTTTAATAGTTTTCCGCCAACAAGTACAAGTGATAATAGCCTCCCTTAAATCTGTACTTTTAAGGATAGCTCCCGTGAAATCAGCATCGGTTAAATTGGCCTTGCGAAAACTGGTTCCTCTTGTGGCAGCAAAAGCAATAGCAATACTACGAATCCAGGCATCTCTGGGGTCCCCTTTTAGAGTACGCCAGCCCAAGTAAATACTAAGTAAAACGAAGACTACGGCTCCGGGTACGGCTCCGGCTCCGGCTACGGCTCCGGCTCCGGCTCCGGCTATGGCTACGGCTCCGGCTATGGCTCCGGCTCCGGCTACAGCAAAGGCTACGGCTCCGGTTCCGGCTACGGCTCCGGTTCCGGCTACGACTCCGGCTATGGCTATGGCTCCGGTTCCGGCTATGGCTATGGCTCCGGTTCCGGCTATGGCTACGGCTCCGGCGAAGGATTCGGGTCCGACTATGGCTACGGCTACGGCTCCGGCTACGGTTCCGACTACGGCTACGGTTCCGACTACGGCTACGGTTCTTTCGATACCTTGACCAAGGATAACAGCAATTGAAACAATTATTACAACCAAAACTATCCAGCCAAAGACTTGTTGCCGTTCGCTAGAGTCAAATATTAACGCTATTGCCATCCCACCCAATAAAGAGGCAAATCCTGATAGTCCTGAGATTACCCATGAAACCAACAAAAGAACAATTACCCACCGTTTCTGTAATCCAGCCTTTGCCTTACAGAACTTAGTTCCGGTTAGATTAGCATTCTTAAAGTTCGTTCCTCTAATATCAGCTTCACTAAAATCTGTCCCTGAAAGGTTTTTCCCCTGGAATGACTGACCTCTAATATTTACCCCTCGAAAATCCCTTTTTCCTGCTGCATATCGTCTCAGAACTTCTTTAGCTTTCATCAGCGATAATCATAGATAGAAAAGGGAACAGGAAGTAGGGAAAAAAATCTCACAATTTATTTTAATTGAAGTAAATTATGTATCGCTTTCTAGTATAAATTACAACCAATAAATCAAGATTCTGGAAATACTTTCGCGAATAACTATGGAATGCAATAAATAATTAACTATATAGTGTTGAAAAACACTCCCTTCACAACCCTGCCGCTGTCTTACCCTTGGGATCAACTTCGCTGCGCTAAAAGCGATTAGCCCAAAGGGCTACGCTACGCGAACGCACGTATACTAGGGAAGTTTAGTGGTAGTGCTTTATTAGAATAAGCATTTCTTGTCAATCAATTGGTAATAATTCTTAATAAACCCCTATTGATTGTGTTTATTAACTTACATACTGTTCCAGACAAATATCCAGGGTTGACATCTCCCCCGGCTAAAGCACGGGGGATTCTAAAAGGTTGTTACGCGGGAGGGTGAACCCGTCCCGCTCCACCTCTATAACGATATGATTTAGACAAGTGGGGCGACCGATGAAAGGCGCTCATAGGAAGTGGAAAGGGTAAGAGCTTTCCACAGTCCAGGGTTCAGGACTGGTTCCCACTCGAAGGGGCACAGGAACGATGGAATCTCAGGAGAACAAAATCTAG
>NZ_JAAHHM010000324.1:0-1873 GCF_010692445.1 Moorena sp. SIO3E8
GATACCGCTGGCGAACTTAATATTTGTTTACAAAATAGTGAGCAGATGTGGAAAATATCCTTTGTTTGTCGTTGGTGTGGAACTATAAGTTGAAACAATTGTATTAGTTGTCAAACTGAGGAGTTGCCCCAATGTGCTTTAGAATTGAGAAAATAGCACCGATACCACCACAGACAGCAACCATTGCTCGCTCAGCTTTTCCCAAAGGGAGTATAGTAATGAGTATCAGGGATGAATTGGGAATTCTATATCAGGATGAGCAGTTGAGAGCCTTGTTTCCATCAAAGCAAGGGCAACCGGCATCGGGATGCTTGGAGGTTAGCGCTGATTACAGTCATGCAGTACATAGAGGACTTAACGGATGCTCAAGCAGCCCAAGCAGTGCGAGGACGAATCGATTGGAAATATGCGTTAAGTTTGCCTTTAGCAGACCCTGGTATCGATAGTTCAGTATTGAGTGAGTTTCGAGGTCGATTAGTGAAAGCCAAAGCCGAAGAGTTGCTGTTAGTGAGACTTTTGGAACGATGTCAAGAGCGGGGATGGCTGAGTGGGGGCGGGGTGCAACGCAGCGACTCAACTCATGTGTTAGCAGCAATTCGGGTGATGCATCGTCTAGAAGTGGTTGGTGAGACCTTACGAGCAGCACTCAATAGTCTGGCACTCTGCAGTACCGCAATGGCTTCAGGAAAAAGTTCCGGTAGAGTGGTTTTCGCGCTATGGTAGTCGGGTTGAGGACTATCACATGCCCAAGGCTAGCGATGAGCGCCAGCAGTTAGGGGAGACGATTGGTAAAGATGGTTATAGGCTGTTAGCTGCTGTATATGATCACGATGCCCCGGTAGGACAAGTAAATTTGCCTGGGGTTGAGGTGTTGCGTCAGGTTTGGGTACAGCAGTTTCACATTGATGCAGACCAACAAGTACACTTCCGTCAACCCAACAATAGCCCGCCGTCGGCTCAATTAATTCACTCTCCCTACGATGTAGAAGCCCGATTCAGTCGCAAACGGGAAACTCAATGGGTGGGCTATAAGGTACATCTGAGCGAAACCTGTGGTGAGAATGCCCCCCACTTGATTACCCATGTGGAAACTACTGTTGCCACCACCACCGATGTACAGGTAACTGATCGGATTCACCAAGGTCTTAAACAGCGTCAACTGCTACCATTAACTCATATTGTCGATACGGGTTATGTGAGTGCTGAGCAAATGCTCAATACTCAAGATACTGCTGGAATTGAGTTGCTGGCTCCGGTTTTACCCGATAGTAGTTGGCCTTCTCTAGCTGGTATTGGCTTTGATGTTGCTAACTTTACGATTGACTGGGACGAGCAACAGGCAAAGTGCCCAACGGGGCTGACCTGTATGAGTTGGAAGCCTGGTTCTGACCGTCGTGGTCATGACATCACCGGTAGTCGCTCATGGGGGAAACCCCCAAGACCGCGCTACCTGATTAAAGTAGGCTTTGCTAGCTCCACTTGTAAGCTCTGTCCCCATCGTCCCTTGTGTACTCGTACCAAAAAGCAAGGGCGCACCATTACCCTGCGTCCTCAACGCCAACATAATGCCCTGCAACAGGCTCGTCAGACCCAAACAACAGAGGCTTTCCAGCATCGCTATGCTCAGCGTGCAGGTATTGAAGGTACCTTAGCTCAGGGCATTAAAGCGTTTGGCTTACGTCGATGTCGCTATATCGGTTTGACTAAAACCCACTTGCAGCACATCATCACAGCTTCTGCCATGAATATTGTGCGTTTGGTTAATTGGTGCCAGGGAGTTCCATTTGCAGCTACCCGATGTTCTCGTTTTGCTGCTCTTGCGCCGACCGGTTGACCTATGTGTAAACAAATATTAATTTGGCCAGCGGTATCA
>NZ_JAAHHM010000325.1:0-1849 GCF_010692445.1 Moorena sp. SIO3E8
AATTAAACTAAGCCGTGGGGTCGCCCCCGCCGACTCGTCTCCAAAACCGGACGTGAAAGTTTCCCCTCATCCGGCTCCTCGCGACGGAATCTCTTGTCAGTGGTACCTCTACATTAGAATGGATTTTCATCTAGATTCTCCTTGATTCTATGTTTTTCATCGTGGCAGTGTAGGTGGAGTAGCTCAAGATTTTTGAGTTGGTCGTTTCCACCTTGTGAGCGTGGTATTATATGGTGCGTTTCCATCACATCTCCTTCCTTGAAGGTGAGACCGCAGTGGGCGCATTTTCCTTTCTGTCTTTTCAGAAGTTTTCCTTTCTGGCTGGACATCTCAGGGTGTTTTGCCATGCGATTTCCCCAGTACGTTAGGTCTCCGTCAAATGTACTTCTGGATTCTTTGACTTTCACGTGTCTAACAATTTTTGTCTTTGCGTGTTTCGGTAGGTAGTTATCCTCCGAGGTCATGAATATCCAGTTGTCCACTATAGGTGTGTCCCATGGGTTCTTAGGTTTTTCAGTCTTAGTCCCCCAGTACTTTTTATTTACCCAGGTTTTGGATTTGTTAGGGTGTCTCCTGTATCCCCATCTTTGGAGTTTGTTCCAGAGCTTGTTGTCTAGTCCCTTGAATGTTTCCTGACTTACCGCTGCGCGATTGTAGTTACACCATCCTTTTATAATGGGTCTAAGACGCCTGATTAGGGCTTCTTGGGGAGCAGCTCTATATCTATCTATTTCTTTAGATAGCTGCTCCCAATGCTCGTTCACTTTTCTCTTTGATGGTTTGATGAGGGTTTTAAAACCTTGTTTGGATTGATTTTTTCCTACAGGGTACTGCCTGATATTAAAACCGAGGAAGTCGTACCCTTCTGTGGTGTGAACCAATTTTGTTTTACTTGGTTTTAGTTCCAGGCCAATGTCTTTTAACCATGTTTCTATAATTCTCTGACATTCTTCTACCACTTCTTTGGATTTGTGCATGATGATAAAATCATCTGCGTATCTTACGAAGTTTAACGCTTGTCTATTCCTTGCTTTTCTGCCGGGTAATGTTTCAGCGTATTCTTTAACTCGTTCTTCCATTCCGTGGAGGGCTATATTCGCCAAAAGTGGTGATATTATTCCACCTTGGGGGGTGCCCTCTATAGTAGGGGAGAATGTTCCTTCATCCATTACTCCGGCTTTTAACCATCCTTTGATTAATCGCTTCATGGAGGGATAGGTATTTAATTTTGTGAGAAGTTTTTCATGGTTGATTTTATCAAAGCATTTTGAGATGTCGGCATCAAGAGTCCATTTAGGTTTCTGTGCGATTCCCGTAAATATTGCTTCGATAGCATCATGGCATGACCTTCCTGGTCTGAATCCGTATGAGTTTGGTTCAAAATTGGCCTCCCATTCTGGCTCTAGAGCCTGTTTGGTCAAGGCTTGTAGTGCTCGGTCGTATATAGTTGGGATGCCCAGAGGGCGTTTCTCACTTTTTTGACCGGACTTATTTATCCAAACTCGGCGGGTTGGTTGAGGTTTTTTGTAAATTTTAAGGCTGGCTGCTAAGATTAGGCGCTGCTTGTTTTTCAAAGCTTTTCTCCCATCTATTCCGGCAGTCTTTTTACCTTTATTCTGTTGGGTTACCTTCCTTACCGCTAGCATTTTTCCTGACCAGGACTTCATCAGAGTCTTTTGCAGCTTTCTTACCACTCGAACATCACCACGTTGAGAGGCTCGGTATATCCGCTTTTGCAACTTGAATACGGTTCTTTCTAGCTTTCGCCAATTAACCTGATTCCATTCCGACTGTGGGGTAAACCCCCGAGTTTTAGACATATTGATTGCTACTCATAGCTATACCTTTT
>NZ_JAAHHM010000326.1:0-1843 GCF_010692445.1 Moorena sp. SIO3E8
CCATTAAACTAAGCCAGTGAGTCACCTCACTGACTCGTCTTCAAAACCGGGCGTGAAAGTTTCCCTTCACCCGGCTCCTCGTTGTAGGAACCATTGACATTGGTACCTCTACCAGGGATGGGCATCAAGCTCATGACTGGTTTTTACGGTAGAACCGTGTCTGACATCGTGGCAATGTAGGTGAAGTAGTTCCAGATTGTCGTCTGTGTTATTTCCACCAATGGAGCGCGGTATAATGTGATGTGTTTCCAATAAATCTTCGTCCCTAAAGGTAAGACCACAGTGGGAGCACTTCCCTTTTTGCCTTTTTAAAAGTCTGGCCTTTTGATTGGTCAAAACAGGATGCTTACCCATTCTGGTACTCCAATAGATTAGGTCTCCATCGTAAGGACTTCTGGATTCTTTGACTTTGACATGTCTAACAATTGGTGTCAAAGCATGTTTCGGTAGATAGTTATCTTCCTGTGCCATGAATACCCAGTTGTCGTTTGAGATGGTTCCCCAATATTTCTGGTTTACCCAGGTTTTTGATTTCTTTGGATGCCTTCTGTACCCCCACCGTTGGAGTTTATTCCATAACATATTCCCCAGGTCGTTGTTCGCGTAGCGTGGCCATAGGCCAAGGTTTCTTTGCTACAGACTGTGCTGTAATAATTACACCAACCTGTTATAATGGGTTTGAGTCGGCTAATTAGAGCCTTCTGTGGAGCAGCTTTATATCTATCAATAACAGAGGAAAGCTGCTCATAATGCTTGTGGATTTTCTGTTTAGATGGTTTGATGATGGTCTTAAAACCTTGTTTTGACTGGTTTTTACCAACCTGATATTGACGGACATTGAATCCGAGAAAGTCAAATCCATCCATGGTGTGGGTAATCCTGGTCTTACTTGATTTTAGTTCCAAGCCCATGTCCATCAACCATAGGTTGATGACCTTCTGGCATTCTTCTACCACGGTTAGGTCTTTGTGCATGATGACAAAATCATCAGCATATCGAACCAAACTTAAGGCTGATTTGTTATCCCGTTTTTTTCCGGGTAATGTTTCGGCATATTGTTTAATCCGTTTTTCCATGCCGTGAAGGGCTATGTTGGCCAGTAGAGGGGATATTACTCCCCCCTGTGGTGTGCCCTTATCTGTAGTGGAGAATGTGTCATTGTCCATCACACCAGCCTTGAGCCAGGAACGTATTAAACGTTTCATGGATGGATAAGTATTTAATTTTCTCAGAAGTGCATCGTGGTTGATTTTATCGAAGCATTTGGCAATATCAGCATCTAGAACCCATTTTGGTTTTTGTTTGATACTGTTGAATATTGCTTCGATGGCATCGTGGCCTGAGCGTCCTGGTCTAAACCCATATGAATTAGGTTCAAATTGTGCCTCCCATTCTGGTTCTAATGCCAGTTTGGCAAGAGCTTGCAATGTTCGGTCATACATGGTAGGGATGCCTAGTGGGCGTTTTTCACCTTTACCAGGTTTGGGAATCCAAACCCGTCGAGTTGGTTTGGCCTTTCCGCAGACTTTCAAGTTGTTAACTAGGGACAGACGTTGTAATGGTGTTAATGATTTGATACCATCAACCCCAGCCGTCTTCTTACCCTTGTTATCTTGTGTGACCCTACGCACCGCAATCATTTTTGCAGTCCAAGACTTCATCAAGGTTTTTTGTAGTCGTCTAACCGCGCGAACATCGCCACGTTGGGAGGCTCGAAATATTCGTTTTTGCAACTTAAATAGGGCTCGTTTTAACTTACGCCAATTGACCTTATTCCATTCCGAGGTATGGGAGAATCCCATCGTTTTAGACTTATTCATTGGTACTTGCGACTATTTCTTTT